>JAGLLI010000111.1 GCA_023140595.1 Candidatus Parcubacteria bacterium | reverse complement strand
ACATATGTACGTACATTTTTATTTATTGAAAATATTTAAAGTATTTAGGAAATTTAAAACCCCGTCATATGCATTAAGTGCAAGAACGGGGTTTTTTGTTTATTTTGCAGAATTTTTTTATTCCTGCAGTTCGGTTCCGCATTTACTACAATAGTATTCTTTTTGATCTTTTGGCGTAAAATTGCACGCGGGACAAGTTTTTTTTATTGTATCATATCCCGTTAATTCCATATCTCCATTTAGAGTCTTGCAGTTGTTGCCAAATAAATCGCGAAGCTCTTTTTTTGTTTTTTCCAAAAGGCGCTCTAGTAGATGAGCATTTGGAATATAATCCTTCTTGATTCTTTTTGCTACCTCTCTTTGCCTATCATCTTCTGTCATCGACCATTTTGTGAGCAGGTCGTCTGCTACATTTGCCTTTAGTTCAAATGGAATATTAAGCGCACCCTTTAATATTATTTTCGCCATGTTCTTCCCCTCCTTTATTATAAGTGTTTATTTTTTTTAAATATTTAAATTATTGGTTTATGTTAATGTAGCCTTGATTTAATATTTTATAATAGCACATATTGTTAAAAAAGTCAAGAGTTTAAAATTAAGTTAAGCTGAAATATGAATTTTTCGCTTTTTTTGGGGAGGCGAAATAAATATTAAGTATAATTTGTTTATTATTAGCGATTGGTTTGACAAGCTGTTTTTATTGTATTATTGTTTAATTATAAGAAATTTTAATTATTATAAAATATTTTATATGAAAATTGATAAATTAAACCAACTTCTGCTTGATGAGAGCTTTATGCAAGTTGATTACAAAGGATTTAAGTTTTTGGATAAGCAGGGCGAAATATTAGACCTTTTTACCAAGAAATATAAACATATTCAAGGCATTTTTCCAGCGAAAGATGGTGGTTTTACAATAAGAAAAAACAAGGGAGAAGAAATAAAAATAGCGGGTAATAATATTTGGGCTCATCATTTTAATTCGGTTTCGTTAAACAATATGAAAAAAGGGTTTGTAAAAGACGCAATGACTATTTTTGAAATTATTGATGTTAAGACTGTTGACAGGATAGGATGGAGAAATAACTTTGTTTATGAGTTTAGCGAAAGTGATTTTGATAAAGCAAAAGAAAAAATAAATTCTAAATTTATTGAAGGCAATAAAAAGATATCTTTTGAGGCAATTATTTTAAAGGCTAAAATTGAAGGTGTAAAATTAAATATTATTTCCAAGGGGGTGATTAGCAATAGAAATAAGTCCGTCGCTGGTTTGCTTTTTGATGTGGATTTTTATAAAATTTATAAGGAAAAACCACTTTCAGTGAATAATATAAAAAAGGAATTGGAAATATTGAGCAGTGCTATATATAGCAAGGACTTGTTGGAAATTTTTAATTATTTATTGAAAAAGTAAAAATGAATTTCAAAGCAACAGCCAATGCAATATTGAAATCTAAAAATCCACATGTATTTCTCGTGTTTCTTTTTTTATTTTTTGGCGTACCTCTTGCGTTATTTGGGGATAATTTATGTAAATATTTTGGATTAGCACTTCTTTTTGTAGGTGTATTTATTGGGGTGTTTTTTTGTTTGTAGCCAATATAAAAAAAATAAAAATGATAGCAAGCTAGATTTAACAAAAGAGCTATTAGAGGCAGTACGTTCATCTCAAGAAATGAATCATAAAACAGTAAATGCAATAATAGGTCAATTCGGAAATGAAAATAGTGAAACAAAAAAAACCCAAAATCTTGGAACATACGGTGGAGTAAATAATCAGAGTACAATGTCAACTGATTATTCGAGAATAAAAAAATGATTATTACTAAATTATCAAATAGTTAATATGGAAAAAGAAAAATTAAACATAGTAGATGAAAATGACAATATTCTTGGGACAGAAGACAGGAAAATCATCCATGAAAAAGGTTTATTGCACAGGGAAGTGCATGTTCATTTTGTAAATTTTGAAAACGGGATAATTTTTCAGCATCGCGCTAAAGACAAGGATACTTTTCCTGATTTACTGGATGCGACAGTTGGCGGGCATGTAGAGATTGGCGATAGCTACGAGGGAACGGCTATTAAAGAAACTTTTGAGGAAACCGGAGTTAAAATAAGCGAGAAGGATTTAATAATAATTGATAAAATTCATAAAAGCTCCAAGGATGAAGTGACAGGGATGATTAATCACGCTTTTCAAAAAGAGTTTATTTATATTTACAATGGGAGTGTTGATGATTTAAAAGTTGAAGAAGGCAAGGCTCTTGGATTTGAGATTTGGCCGATAAAAAAGCTAATGAATTTAAATGATGATGAAAAATCAAAATTTATACCTTGCGTTTATGGGTTTGTGACTACTGTATTGATTAATTTTATAGAAAATAAACTAAAATATATATGAAAATTGAAAAAAATTATTATTAAATAAAAGCTATGTCAATTGAAGAATTCGGAGGCTATAAGCCTTTGGCGCAAGAACAAATAACGCGGCCAGGTGAAAAACTGGAGGGCTTTAATCACCAGTTACTGAATCGCGCTAAATCATTATTAAACCGTTTCGGCTTAAGCCTTGAAGGTAAAAATAATCTTGAAGCGGAAGAGGAAACGATAGAAAAAATAAAGGGAATTGAGAATGGATCTGATAGCGAAGATGATATGTTTTTGGATTTGGAATTCAGGCGTGGCAAAGAGAATCTTGATTTGCGCCTGATAGGGCAAATTAATCAGGAACACGATCCGAATCGAAAAATTGATTATGATGACTGGGATTTGACCGCGCAGGAAGAAGCGGAAAGATGGCTTAACCGCGAAATTATAATAGGCGAAAAACTGAATAAATATTTATCCGGTGATCAGGTTTCCGCAGATGAGCTTGTTGAAACAAATCAAAATCAAAACGCCGGTGATTTATTTATCTTAAAAAAGACTGCGGAAGCGGATAAATCATTTGAACACTTCGGGAAATCCGAAGGCAAGGCATTGGCCATGACTTTGCTTAATCTGCAAGATAATCTAAAATCCACAGAAATGGTTAAAGAAATAATGTTAGAGAGTAATATTAAAACCAAGCTGGAGCTTGAACAGAAAATTTTTGAGGATTATTTTGACCACTTTAACGGATATATGGAGAATTCAAATGATATTTTAGAAGATTTGGATAATGAGAATTTGAACGAAAAAATCACGGCAAAAATGGAAACCTATCGTGATATAATAGAAAGCCGCCAGTTAGGAAAAGACGAATATAGTTTGGCGCACGGTCATTGCAAACTGGAAGCTATGGTATCAACCAAAGACAATAAAATGCTTTTAAGCAACTGGAAGCGTCCGGGAACGACTCAAAACAGAGAATTGTCTTTGATTTATGATTTTGGCGACGCATTTAATGACGCGGTTGAGAGATTTGAAGCTCCGGCGCAGGCAGAAGAATTTATCAGTGGAGCGGAATCGGAAATCAGGGAACATTATGATGATCCGAAAACAGCAGAAGCAGTCATTAATTTGACCAAATTAAGGGCATTTGCCATGATTGTAAACGATATAAGCGGAGAGAAACAAAAATTTGTAAAGCAGGAATTGGAATATTTATTAAAACGTTAAATAAAAATTTGTATTTTAATTTTAATAAATTTTAACAAAATAAAAATATACGTACATATCTACGTACATTTTTTGTTTTTAAGAAATTATTTTTGTGTTTAATAAAATATGGTTAAAATTAGTGTATTTTTGTTAATTTTTTTAAAATTTTATTGTTGATTTTGCGCACTAAAACTGGTAAATTTATAGTATACTATAAATTTATTGAAAAATATTTATAGTGTACTATAAAAATATTATTTTTTTATACGGGATGATCATATAAGCGCGGACAAAAACAAAATCCCTTTGTATTTGTTTGGGTTTTTGTATTAGGGATTAATATCGTAATTACGGTAATTATAATATAGATTATTCCTTCGCCGCCCAGGCATGAATGCCAGGGCTAGAAATTTTAAATCCAGCTGAAGCTGGATGTTGTTAACAATATTTGCAATAAAAATATCCCGCTTTTAGCGGGATTAAAAAAACGTAGCCTTGGCATTCATGCCTAGGCGGAAAAAGAAAAAAAGCTTCTCCCTTACGATTTGTTTTTTCGCAGAAAGAAGCTTTTTTGGGTTTTTGATGTACAGTTTTTTAAAAAATGTATAATTTGCTTCCATGGGTTGATCCAAGTCCGATGAGATGGGTATTTTCATGAATAAAATTCATAAATTTTTCCCATGATTTGCCATCACGACAAATAAAATGATTACTTATACATTCATCAATAAAATATGTACTTACGATAAACACAAATTCTTTACGTACCTCAATTATATTTTGCCGCGGCACACTCCTAAGATTGATTGTCTGTTGTTGACCTTTTTTATCCACGGTGTTAATGGTTAACATTCCGTCTTTAAAGGATATACCATTTGGCTCAACTTGATAATAACCCTTGCCAGCAATCTGTTTTGTTTTTTCAACATCGGAAATGTTTTTACGAGATGACCAATAAAATATAATTAATAAAACCAATGCAAACAAAAAAATAGAATAGCCCAAAAAATAAAGAAATTTTTTAAGTGTTTTATCCAGTGTTTTATCCATTTCTCCCTCCCCATTTTTTAAGTGTTCTTATGATTTTTTATGATTTTTGTTAAAAAATATTTATCAATGTCCAATAATCCACCATATCACATTTCCAATATTTTGTCAAGGTTGTAATTTATTTAAGATTGGTTTAAAATAATTTATAGTTGTTATTAAAATCAAACATATTTTATGACCTCAAAAGAAATAAGACAAAAATATTTAAATTTTTTTAAAGAGCGGGGACACGCGGTTATTCCTAGCGCTTCTTTGCTTCCTGAAAATGACTCTTCTTCGCTTTTTATAAGTTCGGGTATGCAGCCATTGGTTCCTTACTTGACAGGAGAAATTCATCCTGAAGGAACACGACTTGTGAATAGCCAAAAATGTTTTCGTTCCGGAGATATAGAGGAAGTTGGGGATAATAGGCATAACACTTTTTTTGAAATGCTTGGGAATTGGAGTTTTGGGGATTATTTTAAAAAAGAGCAGTTGTGTTGGCTTTTTGAATTTTTAATTAAAGAAATTAAACTTGATCCAAAACGAATATATGTGACGGTTTATTCAGGCAACAAGAAAATCGGCGTAGAGCCGGATATTAAATCAGCGCGAATTTGGCAAGAGTTATTTAAAGAAGCTGGTATTGACGCAAAAGATTATGACAAAGCAGAAGAAATGGGCGTAAGAGACGGCAGGATATTTTATTATGGAGATGAAAAAAATTGGTGGAGCAGATCAGGCGAGCCGGTTAATATGCCGATTGGTGAAATCGGCGGTTCTGATTCGGAAATATTTTATGATTTAGGCGCTGATTTAAAAAGGCACGAAAATTCAAAATGGAAAGATAAGCCTTGCCATGTGAATTGCGATTGCGGGCGTTTTATTGAGATTGGCAATAGCGTTTTTATTCAGTATAAAAAAACAAAAAGCGGTTTTGAACAGCTAAAGCAGAAGAATGTTGATTTCGGCGGTGGACTGGAAAGAATCACAATGGTGAGTCAAGAGAAAGACAATGTTTTTGAAACGGATTTATTTGAAAATATTTTGAATAAAATTGAAGAGTTGTCAGGCGCTAAAAAATATAGCGAGCATACGCGCGCGTTTGAAGTAATCGCCGATCATTTAAAAGCAGCTTGTTTTTTAATGGGGGATGATAAAGGAATTACGCCGTCAAATGTTGATCAAGG
>JAGLLI010000110.1 GCA_023140595.1 Candidatus Parcubacteria bacterium | reverse complement strand
GATATTCTTCTAATGTAATAAAGCAATTTTTCCTGATACCTGTTTATTACGCACAAAAAATAAGCCTGGTCTTCTGCTGCCAACTTTGCTAATTCTTCATCGGTTTTATCTTCACATTTTTGATTTATTTTCATAAAGACGTTACCCCTCGTTATAATAATACGCAAAAAACAAAATTTTTCTTCCCTATTACTATTTTATCCGGCCAACTGTCCGCAAGCGCCTTTAATTTCATCGCCCAAACTTTTTCTGATAGTGGTTTTAATACTCTTTCTAAGTAAATAATTTTTGAATTTATTTACCGTGCTTGCCTCAGACGGAGCAAATTCAGCCATGGTTGCATTATAGTTAATCAAGTTCACATGCAACAATTTTTTGCCGTTTTCAATTGTTTCTATAAAATTAATTAAATTATTCGCCTGCTTTAAATCGTCATTAATGCCTTTTAACATAACATATTCCAAAAAAACCTTGCGATTGGTTTTTTCTAAATAAGAAGATATTGTTGATTGCAATTTTTTAAGATTAAATTTGCGATTTATCGGCATATATTCACTTCGCAAATTATCTTCAGCAAATATCAAGGAAACAGCTAAATTGACTTGCGGAAATTCTTTAGCGATTTTTTTAATACCTAAACAATCGCCGCTTGTGGACACTGAAATATGCCGAGAACCGAAATTAAAAAACTCGGGATCAATTAATTGTTTTATTGCGTTTTTCACTTCCTCCCAATTCATAAACGGCTCGCCCATGCCCATAAAAATTATATTTAAAAAATTGCCGTTTAATTTTTTCTCGCGCAAAAAATGCTTCCAAAAAATTATTTGATCAATTATTTCCTCAGAGCTTAAGTTTCTTTTAAAACCTTTCTGCCCTGTAGCGCAAAATTTGCAAGCAAGTTTGCACCCGACTTGGCTGGATACGCAAGCCGACCAAACGCCCGGCGCGGGCGACAAAAAAACCGTTTCCAACAGCTCGCCGTCATTTAATTTTAATCGCGCCTTAAAAGAAAAATTATTATTAGCGGAATAATTTTTTTCAACACTAAAGCTAAGAGGATTTATTTTTTCTTCCAAATTTTCTGCCAATTTTTTGGGAATATTACTAATTTGAGAATAATCCAAAACACCTTTCTCGCAAAAGGCGCCTACGATTTGTTTATATCTAAAATTAGGCTCTCCTAAATCTTTTAGGGTTGATTTTAATTTATGGAAGTTCATATTAAATTTTATTTTGTTGATTATTCTATATAAATAAATTATTTAACGTTTTATGTCTGTCCCCGTCTTTTCTTCCGCCATTTTATAAAGCCATTCAAACGGATTTGACTCTCTGATTTTTTTAGCTAAAACTTTAGCTGATTCTGTTTTTAAGCTTCTTTCCGTGTGATTATGCCAAATTCTGCCATTTTTGTTATCTTTATAAAAATATTCCTGCTGTAAAATCATCTGATCAAGCAAATCAGCGTCTTTGGACACAATTGCTTCTTTGCTTTTTCGCTGTTCATATTCTTTAAGAAATTTATCCACTTCATTTGCTATCGGCAATCCGTCCATTTGATCATCTCTTGCCTCGTCTTCACGCAAATCAACATATTGCTGATTAATAAAATTAGCGTCTCCGATTCGCGCCTCAGCCACATCATGAAACAAGCACATTTTCATAACCTTGCTATTGTCGCATTTTTCCAATTCCGCCAAAATCATACCGATAATCGCCACTCTGAAACTATGGTCGGAAATATTGTCGCTTACTTCGGCAATCACCTGTCTGTGCGATCTGGTTAACCTCCGCAAGGTTGCGATTTCAAAAAAGAAATTTATAATTTTATTTGTGTTCATAGAAATATGGTTTTAGTTAATAATTCAATTTTTCTTCCACTCAGCTTTAGCTTTTTTAGCGTCATAAAAATTACCGGTAAAATAAATAGCTGTAACAGCTATTTTTTGAGCCTGCAACATCTTGACCGCTAAAATAGAATCCAACCCGCCTGAAAATAAGACTAAGGCTTTTGTTTATGGCATATATCCTTTATTTTCCTATTAAATTAATCATTGCATTTGGGTCATTTAACGCTTCTTTATATTCATCGGAATTCGCTTTAATTTTAAATGCTTTTTTAAAATCAATTTTTTCAATAAAATTTTTAACATACTCAATATCATTGGATTTATACAATTTGTACATAAAAGCAAAACCGTCTCTATATGACAATTCAATGTTAGCTGTTTTCGATAAATTTGATTTATATTTTTTATACACATGATTAAATGCGTGCATCCTTTGTTTTTTCCAAGTTTTTAAATCTTTCAAATCTTTTTCAGAAAAATCATCAGGATATTCACTTTCTTTCATACTGCAGAATAAAAATTCCATCAAAACAGAAAATCCCTCGGCAATTGATCTATACGCTGTTTCGGCTTGATTTTTTGGTCTTTGCTCTTTTAAACCAATTAATTCATCAAAGATACCATGGGAATATTCATGAATCATTGTGATTAAATCATGTGTTTTTCTGCTATATTCATAATCTCCCTCAAATACGCCTTTTGTTTTTTTGCTATCCAAATCTATAACATTATCAAAACCATTTTCAACTCCTATTTTTAAAATATGCGCCGAATCATCATCTTTAAAATGTGAGGCTTGTTCTGCGTCGTATTTGGCTTCGTCAATACCTATTTGAAAATTATAATTAACAAAAACAGCTGGAAAATGTTTAGCTATTAAATCTTTTGATTGCTCGGCTTTTCCAAGTAAATATTTGGCTTGATTGTATCTGTTCGCATAAACGTTTATAACTGCAAATAAATTTTTAGAGGCAGCGGAGCCATAATAATTTTCATAGTTTTCAATAATCAATTTGCCATCTCCAATTTGAAATGGCGACACGCCACAGGACTCCCCCAAATAGCGCAATACTTCGTCATCCGCATCAATTCCTTTTGCCTTTAACTCATTTAGTAAAAAAATAGGGTCATAATTTTCCGGAATTAAAAAATTTTTCATCAAACTTTCATCTTTTAAAATTTTCGCGATTACTGTGCGTAAATCTAAAATTTCTTTCTTAAATTGCTCAAAAGGTATTAGCGTGCGATTATCTGATTCAATAATTTGTCTTTCTGCAACTGAAAGTTTGAATGGATTAAATTCAGAGGAGTAACGCGATGTTACATGCTCTACTGAATTTTTATCTTTATTTTCGTCAATCATCTCAAGGGGATTTTCTATGTTGTTACAATTTTCATTCATAATTTTTCTTCCACCCAGCTTTAGCTGAAGGTCGGTGGAAATTTTAATCACGGCTTATTTGATTCCTAACCAAATCTCAGCCCCATTGATTTCCAAATCTTTATTTATATTAACCGCATCGTTTTTTTCGTCTACTATCTCATCAGCCAAAACATCAACACAAATATCTTTCTGATATTTTTCTATTGCCTGAATTATATCTTTATTTTCACTTTGCCAAAACAAAACTATTCTATCGTTTATTGTTAAGCCGATATTCTTGCGCATACTATTAACAGTTCTTACAATTTCTCTTTTCATTCCCTCTTGTTTTAATTCAGGTGTTAATTTTGTGTCCAATTCCACTTCTTCGCCAATTTTTAATTCTTCGGAAACATTTATATTTAAATCCACTTCTTTAACATTCAATTCATCTTTAATTAAATCTATATATTCATCTCGTATTTTGTAATTCATAATTCGCAATTTTGATAACGGCTGTCTTACCTTTATCCCTGCTTCATCCCTTTTCGCCAGCCCCAACTCCACAATTTTTCTAGTAGCCTCCATTTCCGCAATAATATTTTTATCAATTTTTCCTGTTTTTGTCCATCCCTCTAAATGAACTGATTTGTCTTTATTCTCAAAATCATTCCCGCTGACTTTCTGCCAAACCTGCTCTGCAATAAAAGGCATTACTGGCGCAATCACCTTGGAAAATGTTAATAAAACATGCCTTGTTGTTTTTAAAGCCTGAATTTTATCATTTTCATCATCACCTTTAAAACGATCGCGGGAGCGGCGTAAATACCAAGTTGACAAATCATCTATAAAACCGGTAACTGGGCGTGATGCTCCTTGCAGATTATATTTTTCTATATTGTCGGTAACTTCTTTAATTACTTGATTTAATCTGAAAACGATCCATTTGTCTAAAATATTTTCCAGTTCCAAATCATCTTTTACGGCCTCTTTATCATGACAAAACATATCATAAAATTTAGCAACATTCCATAAAAGCATGACGTTTTTTCGCAAAGCGTCTTGAATATCTTTTTCATTTAAAGTCGTGTCATCGCCCATCATAATTGAGCTTGACATAAAATACAGCCTGAGCGCGTCAGCTCCGTATTTATGCAAAGTGTTTTTTGGGTCAGGATAATTGCCGTACGATTTGCTCATTTTTCGCCCGTCTGTTCCTGCCAAAACGCCGGACACAATTACATTTTTGAATGCTAATGAATCAAACAAAGCATTAGCTAAAACATGCAAATAATAAAACCAGCCCCTGAGCTGTCCTGTATATTCAATAATAAAATCGGCCGGAAAAATATTTTTCCACTCATCTTTCTTTTCAAATGGATAATGAAATTGCGCGAAAGGCATTGATCCAGACTCAAACCAGCAATCCAGCACTTCAACAACTCGCTTCATTTTTCCTTGACATTTTTCGCACTTAAACTCAACTTTATCAATTGCCGGCTTGTGTAAATCTTTAATTTTTTCATTGCTTAATTTTTCAATTTCCGCAACTAAACCGACAACCTTAATTTCATCGCAATTTTCACAACGCCAAACAGGAAGCGGCGAACCCCAATACCGAGAACGAGACAGGCACCAATCCGGCGCGTTTTCCAAATTATATTTAAACCTGCCGTCTTTAAAATATTTTGGCACCCAGTTAATATCTTTATTGCTTTTAAGCATTTTATTTCTAATTTCTGAAATTCGCAAATACCAGGCCTTTTGAGTTTTATAAATCAAACGGCTATTACAGCGATAACAAAAAGGATATGAATGTTCGTGCGGCTCTTTTAAAAATAATTTATCACCCAATATCTCCAAAACTTTTGTATTAACTTTTTTAAAATATAATCCATTCCATTCCTTGCCTGCTAATTCGGTATAGCTCCCCATCTCGTCCATTAAATCAACCATCGGCAATTCATATTTCTTACCAAACTCAAAATCATCCTCGCCAAAATTCGGCGCGATATGCACGACTCCCGTCCCCTCTTCAGTAGAAACAAAATCTCCATGATATATTTTATATGTATTTTTATTTTCAGAAATTTCTTTATTTTCCAAATCAAACAACGGCTCATATTCAAGTTCAATTAAATCTTTACCTTTCATTGTTTTTATTTTCTCTGGACTATGTTCCCCTAATAACAAATCATATTTTTCTTTTAAAACAATATAGTATTCATAGCCTTTAACTTTTGGTGGTGTTTCTAATTCATCCAATTGTTCAACACCTCCTAACTGTACTCGAGCCAAAATATAACTTCTATTTTTATTAATTGCCAATGCCAAATTTCCCGGCAAAGTCCATGGCGTAGTTGTCCAAGCCAAAATATAAATATCACCGTTAATTTTTTCATTCTTAATTATTAATTCCGGATTTTTAATTTTAAATTTAACAACAACAGAATCGTCAATAACATCCTTATAAGAACCCGCGTCCATTGTGATTTCAAATTTTGAAAGCGGGGTCGCGCAGCGAGGACAATGCAAAGAAGAACGATAACCTTCATAAATCAAGCCTTTGCCATACAATTCCTTAAAAGCCCAAATAACGCTTTCCATAAATTTTAAATCCATTGTTTTATAGGCGTTTTTCATATCCACCCAGCGGCCAATACGATTAATATACCATTCCCATTGCTCTGAGCCGGTAGTAACATAATCACGGCAAGCATTTACGAATTTATCAACCCCAAGTTCTTCAATATCCTTTTTATTTTTCAAACCCAATTCTTTCTCCACTTTATTTTCCGCGGGCAAGCCATGGCAATCCCAGCCCCAAACACGTTTTACCCGATAACCTTTCATTGTCCAATAGCGCGGAATCATATCTTTGGCAATACTGGGCAGTAATGTCGCGTAATGCGGTAAGCCGGTAATAAACGGCGGTCCGTCATAAAAAACATAATCGCCGTTAGGCGCTTCTTTTTCAATGGATTTTTCAAAAATTTTATTATCCTCCCAAAATTTCAAAACATCCTCCTCCATTAAACTAAAGGGATTTTTTTGTACTTTATTTTCCGTGTTTTTTTGTTTTTTCATTGGATATTTTTTTAGTATTTTAATTTGTTTATAATGATATTTTAGCCCAAATAGGCTTGGATGTCAAAAAAATTTACCAAAATTTGGAATTTTTTTATTTTTTAAAAAATAACCTATTTTGCGCCTGCGCTATATTTCATTTTCTTATTATTTTTAATAATATTATAAAATTAGTAAAATAAAAAAGGGCAGAGAAAAATTTCTCATGCCCTTTTAAGTACAAACGAATTTTGAAGTTACTCACCAGATGTAGCGAAACCAATGATTAGCAGAATGATAATCAAATGCCATATTTTTAATTCACTAACTGGTGCTGCTAACCAAGTTACCAGTTCGGGGCTTATTGTAATACCAGAGAACGCTTTAAATATCCAAAAAATTATTGTTATTACAATAGCAATAGACACGCTTGAAATAATTCCATATCTAACATATTTTTTAGTGATACTGGACATTATTTTTCCTCCTTTGCTCTGGAAGTTGAAATTTTGGATTATTCCTCCGAAACATTCTTTTGAGAAGTTTCTCCCGATTGCCATTGGAGCAATTTTTTAAACCATCCCGAACCTTGTAAAAAAACCAAACGATTTTTTTATTGCCAGTATGATCACGAAATTCATGTACTTTTTGAATGATCAATGTTATTGCCTCTGGATTGCGGTTAAGTATTTCCTTGGCAACGAGTTTAAATTCATTGACAGTTTTCGCAAAATCAAGCTGGGTTTCATCAAAAGCAACAATGCCCTTGGTGCCTTTAAATTTGCTTTTTAGACTGCCCTGTGATGTTTGATCGTGTCGCTGCCTTTCTTCTTTCTGTTTGTCATATTCTTCCTGAGTAATTAAACCTGTTTCTTTTAACTGATCAAGTAAAAAATCCATTAAAAACCTCCTTTATATTTAATGTAGAATTTAAAACATCAAAAAAGTATAGCACAATGCTATATTTTTGTCAAATTTTTTTTATTTTTTTTATTTTTGCTCATTTTTTTGCTAATATAACAGTCCTGAACTATGATTTATTTGATTATTATGATGGGCTATGATTGTTTTTTAATATTATTCCAATAGACATATACAAATTTTTCAAATTATTTCTGTCAATTTCCCATTTCAACGGATTGTCCATAACATATTGCCTGATTCTGTTTAATTCATCGCCGTTCCGTATAACCCTGTCATGGAATCTGGATTGCCATGCAAATCCTGTTTCATAAAATTTCAAATTAACGATTTTTGTTGTAATTGATTTAAATGAACCGATAATTGTAAAAATTGATTTTGGCGTAACATGTCCAAACATTGAATAATTACCATTCGTATCCGTAGGAACAGGGCACTGCCCTGTTCTGTCCGTGGCATTACACTGTTTTTGCCATATTATTTTATCCGCGGTTTTATAATCTTTGTTATAATGTTTATCATCTTTGCGATTTTCACGCGCCGAACAGGGCAGTGCCCTGTTCCTACGGTTGTTAATTTCAATTATTCCGTGAATATGGTTTGGCGTTATTGCAAATTCGTCTAATTTCACAAATTCCAACCTTTATTTTTCCAACAATTACTGCTATAAATAATACATGAGCCTATTTAAACTTTATTCAAAATACAAGCCTGCCGGCGATCAGCCGGCTGCGATTAAAAAATTGGAGGATGGACTGCAATCCGGCAAAAAAAATCAAACTTTGCTTGGCGTTACAGGAAGCGGCAAGACTTTTACTATGGCGAATATTATAGAAAAAACGCAAAAACCAACCTTGATTATTTCTCATAATAAAACTTTGGCGGCGCAGCTATATGGAGAATTTAAGCAATTTTTTCCTAAAGCGGCAGTGCATTATTTTGTGTCTTATTATGATTATTACCAGCCGGAAGCATACATTCCGCAAACAGACACATACATTGAAAAAGAAGCGACAATTAACGAAGAGATAGATCGTTTGCGTCATGCTTCAACGCAATCTTTAATTAACCGTAAAGACGTAATTATAGTGGCCAGTGTTTCCTGTATTTACGGCTTGGGCGAAAAAAAAGATTATGAAAACTTAGGGCGAATTTTCAGTGTTGGACAAAAAATAAAAAGAAACGAATTTTTGCGGCAGCTTGTAAATATTCAATATGAAAGAAATGATACCGCATTTTACAGGGGACAATTCAGGGTTAACGGCGGCATAATTGATATTCATTTATCCACCGGAGAATCGGTTGTAAGAATTGAAATGTACGGCGATGAAATTGAGAATATTTATATTTTTAATATAAAACCGGACTCTGCAAAACCGGTTTGGGCAAGCGACTTAAAAAACAAACAAGCTGTCAAATTAAACAGCGTAAATATCCTGCCAGCCAAACATTTTATGACACCTGAAAACAGGATGAAAAAGGCGTTGGCAAATATTCGGCTGGAATTAAAACAACGTTTGGATGAATTAAGCAAACAAAATAAGCAGATGGAAGCGTACCGCTTGGAACGAAAAACAAATTTTGACCTGGAGATGATTGAACAAGTCGGCTATTGCAATGGCATAGAAAATTACTCGCGGCACCTAACTCAAAGAAACCCGGGTAAACCGCCCTCCACTCTTATTGATTTTTTTCCAAAAGATTTTTTATTGTTTATTGATGAATCGCATGTTACCATTCCGCAAATCCGCGGCATGTACGCTGGCGATCAATCACGCAAACAAACTTTAATTGATTTTGGCTTTCGCCTGCCAAGCGCCAAAGACAATCGTCCGCTAAACTTCAAAGAATTCAATTCCAAAATCAACCAAGTAATTTATGTTTCCGCAACTCCTCGCGACTATGAAATACGCAAATCAAAACAAGTGGTTGAACAAATTATCCGTCCTACAGGACTTTTGGATCCGGAAGTCATAGTTCGTCCAAGCACCGGGCAAATTCCGAATTTATTAAAAGAAATTAAAAAAACCGTTGCTAAAAAACAGCGAGTATTGGTAACAACTTTAACTAAACGAATGTCCGAAGAACTTGCGGAATATTTGGCAGAAAAAAAAATCAAAGTCCAATATCTTCATTCTGAAATTAAAACTTTGGAACGCGTTGATATTTTACGAGATCTAAGGCAAGGCAAATATGACGTATTGGTAGGAATTAATCTTTTGCGCGAAGGTCTGGACTTGCCGGAAGTTTCATTGGTTGCGATTCTTGATGCCGATATGTCAGGCTTTTTAAGAAACGAAACCGCCCTTATACAAACAATGGGGCGCGCCTCACGCCATGTTGAAGGCAAGGTCATATTATATGGAGACAAAATCACTCCTGCAATTACTTATGCCGTTAACGAAACTAAAAGGCGCAGAAAAATGCAAATTGCTTACAATAAAAAACACGACATCACGCCGCGGACGATTAAAACATGAACAGGGCGGTGCCCTGTTCCTACGTGATAAATTTTTTTTGCCTTAATTCCCGATGATATTTAATCGCAAAACGATGCGCTTCATCTCTAACGCGCTTTATAACATGCAAAGTAGGAGACGCTAAAGGCAGCTCAAGCGGTTTTTTTTCTCTTGGAAAAAATATCTTATCAGGAGCATTTGCGCCGCGAAGCCCCTTGCCCTTTGACACAGCTATCACAGGAATATCTAATTTTTCTTTTTTTAACAATCTTACTGTTAAATTAAGCTGACCCTTGCCGCCATCCACAATAATTAAATCAGGATTAGTCCAAATTTTTAATTTCTTTTTATCTTGCTGATTTTTTTGAATATCTTTTGTTGTGTGCTGTGTGTTGTGTGATATGTGTCTAATCCTTCTTTCCAAAACCTCGCGCAACATCCCAATATCTCCTAAATCACTTGAAACTTTAATCTTAAACTTGCGATATTCGCTCTTTTCCGGTTCGCCATTAGAAAAAACCACCATTGACCCAACCGCCGCATGCCCGAAAATATTTGATATGTCATACCCCTCTATCCGCTCAGGAACTTTTGGCAAACCCAAAACTTTAGCCAACTCAATCACATCAGCCGCGTATTTTTCAGAAATCCCAATAATATTCGCGCACGCCAATACATATTTTAAATTCAATAATTTCCGCTTTAATAATATTATCTCCTCTACAATTTTTTCATCATTTTTATTATTTTTTAATTTTTTTTCTAAATTCGTAATTTGTAATTCGTAATTGAAAATTAATTTATTCTTTTCCCCGCTCAAAAACATCACAATCGGCTTAATAATCTTGCTTTTATATTCTGCTAAATCAAAATCGCCGCCGCAAACCCCAGTACATCGGTTTATCTGCGCGTAAAAACAAGGTTTATTTTTAATTTTTCGCTCTGTACAATACGGCCATACTTTTCTAATTGCTTTTAATGTATCCCTTACGGCCAAAACAGATGTAAACGGACCGAAATATTTTCCTTGCTTTTCAATTTTTCTAGTTATAAAAACTCCCGGGATTTCGTCCTCAGTTGAAATTTTAATATAAACAAAGCGCTTGTCATCCCTTAGGTCAATATTATATTTAGGCTGATGCTTTTTTATTAAATTTGACTCCAAAAGCAAAGCCTCTATTTCTGAATCGGTTTCAATATATTTGATATCCGCGATTTCCTTTATCATTTCTTGTTTAGCCCCACTTAAACCCGCGCTTTTGCGCCAATACGAAAGCACGCGGCTTTTTAAATCTGCCGCTTTACCGATATAAATTATTTTTCCCTGTCTATTTAAAAACTGATAACAGCCCGGAGTTCGAGGAATTTGTATTTTTTTTATATCCATAAAAAATTAAAAATACTATTAAAACAAAAATAAGCCTCCCTCATCATGAAATGAGGAAGGCTCGCTTTAAACATTCTATACTGCTTTAATTGCTTGAACAGGACAGCTTTCGCCGGCATTTTTAGCGCAGCCCATATCACCTTGACTAATTGCGGATGCTTTGCCGTCATCATTCATTTTAAAAATACTAGGACATATTGCCGCGCACGCGCCACAGCCAATGCAAGCATCTTTGTTTACTGAAATTGCCATAAAATAAAACTTTAATAATTAAAACTCTTTAACTGTTTAATAATTTTTCCCTGCGCTTCAGTCATTTCCCTATCGCTTAATTTTTTTATATTTTTTAAATCAATCGCGGTTCCGTGTCCGTCGTTTTTTAATCTCGGGATAAGCCAAACATGGGCATGGGCGACTTCTTCGCCCAAAACCAATGACACGACATAATCAGTGTTAAAAGCTTTTTTGATAGCGTTTGCGATTTTGGAAACAATAATATAATATTCGGAAATGTTTAGCGAGTTATCGTTTTTAACAGGCACATCCCAAACCCAGCGAAAATGTTTTTTGGGTATAACCAAAACATGCCCTGGATTAAGCGGTCTAATATCTAAAAATGCTAAAAAATCCTTGTCTTCATATACTTTATAACAAGGCAGTTCTTTATTCGCGATTTTGCAAAACAAACATTCCATTATTTTTTAAAAATTATTATAATTCTTTTTTAACTTTCTTTAAACAAAATTCAGCTTCGCCCTCGCCGTAGCCTGACTGTGGCCAACGCTCCAATCCGTCGCCTTCGGCACGAGGCACCAAATGAAAATGAATATGCGGAACATGCTGGTTAGCTGCGCTTTTATTGTCAAGAAAAACGCTATAGCCTTTCACACCCAAACCGTCAATCATTGCTTTTCCGATTTTTTTAATTGCCGCTGTCATAGCGCATAGTTCGCCCTCGGAAAGGCTTTCAATATCAGAAACGTGATTTTTAGGAACAATAATCGTATGCCCTTGGCTAATCGGTAAAATGTCAAAAAAGGCGTAAACTTTGTCATCTTCATAAACCTTGTGGCAGGGAATGTCATTGGCGATAATTTTACAAAATATACAGTCCATATTTTATAATTTTATAATTTTTATATTTTTTAAATATAAAAATTATAACTTAGTTTATTATAATATTTTATAAGGCGAGTTTTTATCTTGTTCCCAGCGAATTTCATCAATTTCTTCTTGCTTATTTTTTCCTTTATACAATTTATTCGGCATATTTACGCACCAAGCATTATTGTTTGAAATACATTTATAGCCATGAACAACTCCCGGTGGAACTATTACTGAGCACAAATTACTTTCGCCGACTTTAATTTTTACATATTCTTTATAAGTTTCAGAATTTTCTCGCCTATCCCAAAGATGCAATTCAAAATCTCCCGGCCCGATAAATACAAAAAAATCCGATTGATATTTATGCTCATGAGGCCCGCGAATAACACCCGGCTTAGTTGAGCTTACATAAGACATCTCAATATGAAAATCAATCTCATCCTCCCGAAAAACCTCAGCCAGCCACCCCCGCTCATCTTCGTATTTATTAATTTTTTTTATTATTACATCTTTTATCATGAAATTATTTTTTAAATAATTTATCAAAATCATGCTGAAGCTTTAAACTATAGCATTTTATTGGAATATTATATTTTAAAGCAAATTTTATTTCATGTTCCATTCCTTTTGAGATTGCCGGTCCGCAAAGCCAAACTTCATCCATTGTCTTTCTTCTAAAGTGCTCTTCATTAGCCTGAATTCCTAACTCTCGTTCCTCTATTATTCTGTCATCTAAATATTGCAAAGCCACAAGATATGGAGCAAAAGGAATTATATTATTATCTTTTTTATGAATATCATTGCAAATTTTAAAAATCTGCTTTATATTATTTTCTATATCACCGCTAACCCGATGCGCAATATAAACTAATTTATTATTCATAAAATTAAGTGTTATGCGTTACGTGAAATTATCTCCCCAATTCCCGAAAAAGCGGCATGCCGGTTGACGGATTAGTCGGCACATAAATTGTTCCCTCGCGCTCTTTCAAGTCTTTTATATATAAATAATAAAGATAATTGGTGCTTAAACTCTCGTTGATTATTTTTTGCGCGTCGCGCTGGCCTTCGGCTTCAATAACTTTTCTTTCTTTTTCTTTCTTTTCTTTTTGCAAAATAAAATCATATTTTTGCGCTTCTTGTTCGGCTTGCAATTTTTCCTGAATGGCATTTGCCAAATTAGCTGGCAAAGCTACATTTCGGAGTAAAACCTCTTCAATTATAATTCCTCTCTCTCCTAATTCATTTTTTAAATTGTCCGCAATTTTGTCTGCCGCTTCCTCTCGTTTTTCAGAATAAATATCTTTTGCTTCATATTGGGCGATTACATCGCGAATCGCGGTGCGAATCGTCGGACGGATAATTTTTTCATCCACATTCTCTTTTATGCCAACGGTTCTGTAAATATCCGAAGCCTTGTCTTCTTTGATGCGGTATAAAACCGTCATATCCAAATCAACGCTCAAGCCCTCTTTGGTTAAAGACGTAATAGCGTCCGAGCCATAGAGCTTGCCCTCTCCTTGCGCGATGCTCATTGTGTATTCTTCTGTTCTAATGCTTATTTTTGTAACCTTTGCTAAAGGAATAACCAAGTGAAAGCCTGATGACAATTCCTGATCGCGAACTTTGCCAAACAAAGAATAAACCCCTGTTTCGCCGGCTTCAATAATCACAATTGAAGCAAAAAATAACCACAAGATAAAAACGGCGCCTATGACAAAAACTATTGATGATTTAGCATTTTTCATATTTTTTAGATAATCCAAGTCAATTGTTGCATTTTTTGAACCTGGATTTATTATATTATTTAATTTTAAATTTTTAAACGCAAAAAATAACCCGGCAATAATAGCCAATACGATAACTCCCTTAATTCCGATAATTTGGAGCAAAACAATAACTGCAAACAATATAAACGGTAAATTTTTTTTTATCTGTTCTTTATTTATTTCCATTTTTTTTATTTGATATTAATACTATTAATATAGCAGTAATCACCCATAATAGCAACACCCAATTTATATTAAAATACGACAAAACTATTCCTTGCCAAAAAATTTCCATTACAAAATATGTTAAAAAAGCCAAGCCTAGTATATAAAATAATTCTTTTGCTATTATTCTCATATTAATTCCAAAAATCATTAATTTTATCAAATAAGCCGCGACCGCTTAATTCTATTTCTATTAAATCAAAATATAATTCTTTATTATATTCCTGTTTTAGCGCAGGAGCGGAAATTATAAAACTGCTTTTATTGTTTTCACGATATGCTTGCGCCAAATCTATTTCCACTTCCGCAACAGACCATTCGCCTGTTTTTAACGGGCTTTTATATTTGGCAATAATATAATCAATACCCGCTTTATTTACATCTAAATTATAATCAGCTTTTTTGATTTTAGGATTAATTAAAGAATATTGACTAAAAGCAAAAACTCCGTCTCCGCTCAAAATCAGTCCGTCTTTTTGCAATAATATTTCCGAGCTTGCGCCATAATTATCTGTTAAAATTTCAAATTGCTTATAAGTTTCATTAATATCAAAATTATTTTCATTTACTTTTATAATTTGCAGGCTTTCAGGGAAGATTGTGGTTGCCTGAATTGAATTGCTGTCAGTATAAAGTTTAATGTCCTCTTTTCCTGCGTTAAATAATTCAATTTTATGAATAAAAGCCATTTTTTTATGCCGGCTTTTGATTATTTTTGTTATAATATCATTATTAGCTTTTACTTCAATTTTATAAGCTCCTTCCGGCAAATTCGCCAGCTTAAATTGAAAATTATTTTCTTTGCTAACCTCCCCGTTATCACTGATATTATTATCATCCTCAATACGCTTAAAATCTATAAGCTCATCATTAAAATACAATCTAATATCAAAATCGTCTGAATCTTTATTTTTATTTAAATCATAAAAAATAAAATCCAAATACAAATCCTCATTTTTTAAATAAACAAAAAATTGATAAGCGCCTCTTAACGCCGGAATATCTTGCGTTATAGATTCAGACGGCTGATAATCATCTAAAATATAATTAAAACTCAAGTTATAATTATACGCGGCGATTTTATTAAATTCAGGCGGGTTTAAAATAAAATCTTTAATACCGGAATAATTTATACCGTATTCACCGCCTAATGTTTCAGGTCTAATCAAAAGCATTTCATCGCCGTCCCTAATCTGATTCCAAACCAAAGACAATTGATCAATAAGCCTGTTCTCAACCGGTTGCAAATCATAACGCCAAGCGTTTTTATCAACCAAGACACCGGTTTCAATCAACGGAGTTTTAGCCGTGTTTTTATAGCGATACTTTAATATTGCTTTATCAAAAGTACGCGGCGTGTATAAATTAAAATAAACCGGATTTGCGATAATTATATTTTCTATTTTTTTATCGCCCGTGGCTAATCTTTCGTTCGGGCTTAATTTGCCTAAAAAATAATTTTCCTTTTCAAAATTATTAGTATAAATAATTTTGCCACTTGGAATAATTGCTTTGTAAAAGAAAAAACAAACAGACGCAAAAAGCAATAAAAATAATATTATCCTGAATTTTATTATTTTGTTTATTGTCATATTTATATTTTAACTAATTTTCAATAAAAAGACAATAAAAAAAACCCCGCCCCTCGCGAGGGGCAGGGTTTTTTATTTTTACTTCAAAGTAACCTTGGCTCCTGCTTCTTCCAATTGCTTTTTAATCTCTTCGGCTTCTTCTTTTTTAACTTCTTCTTTAAGGACTTTTGGCGCGGATTCAACCAAATCTTTAGCGTCCTTAAGACCCATTTCCATAATAGTTCTTACCGCTTTGATTACGGCGATTTTATTGCTTCCAAATTCGCTTAACTCAACATCAAAGCTGGATTTTTCTTCTGCTTCTCCGCCGGCATCAGCGCCAGCCGCAGCTCCTGCCATCATCATTGCCGGAGCAGCCGCGGAAACACCGAATTTGTCTTCCAAAATTTTTACCAACTCAGCCAAATCCA
>JAGLLI010000011.1 GCA_023140595.1 Candidatus Parcubacteria bacterium | reverse complement strand
AAAAATAATAATTTGATTTATTATGTTGGCGGCGGAGGGGGCGGTGGAGGGGGCGGAACTCCGCCGCAATCATCAGAACAATTACCTTCATTTTCGCCAATCGCGGAATCACATATGCCGTTATTACAACAATCAGCAGGAGAACAATCCGCAACGCAAACAGAGCATTCGCTTGCCTCGCAAACTCCATCGCCGCAAACAGCTCCTTCTCCGCAATCCGCGGGACAATTAACGGCATTTTCTCCCGGATCGCAAACCCCGTTATTACATGTAACAGGGGGCGGCGGAGGTGGAGGCGGCGGACTATCGCTACAATCATCGCAATTGCCTTCATTTTCGCCGATTGCTGTATCACACGCGCCATTACCGCAACAATCAGCCAACCCGCAATCATCAGCGCAATTTGAGCATTCACTCGCGTCGCAAATGCCATCACCGCAATCGCTAGTTACCGGAGTTCCGCTTTTTTCCAATGAATAATTACTTTCATTGCCATATTCATCATAAGCCGTAACCGCAAAATAATAAGTGCTGCCGTTAGTTAACCCGCTTAAAATTATGCTTGTGTCATTTCCAACATCCTCCGAACCACCGTAAACTCCGGAACTTACGCCATAATAAAGTTTGTACCCGACAGCGCCTTCTACTTCGTCCCAGCTTAAAGTTACTTGTCCGTCTCCGGCAACAGAATTAAAATTTATCGGAACATTTGGAGCAGCCTCGTCGGTTACAAATACAAATTTCTCTCCAAAATACTCGCTTTCCGTTCCTGTATTTAAAAATGAAGATAAATTAAAATAATACAATGTTTCACCGGTTAATCCGCTTAACACACAACTGATTGACGCGCCTATTTCTTCGCAATCCATATTTTCGTGATCATCATTGCCGTCATTGTATATTTCCGCATAATCAATATAATTATTGGAAGCAGTGCCCCAATATATTTTATATCCGTCTACGCCGCTTAAAATCTTATTCCAGGAAATTATAGCCGAAGTTCCGTCAAGACCGTTAACCACTTCAAAAGAAGTGCTTGCTGTCGGACTTTCTTCACGGAAAAAATAAACTTCTTTTAAATAACTTTTTTGGCATTTGCCTTTTCCGTCAAACCCGCAAAGATCATTAATTACTGACGCGGGCGGACAATATTCGCCGTCAATACTACAAGTCAAAATTGATGACTCTCCTCTAATTACGGTGTTGTAGTCATCTGCTTCTTGCCCGCTGTAAATCGCAGGCAAATCATCATAAGTGCCGGCATTTCCGGCATCGCGACAATAGTACAATTTAAAATTATAGCCATAATCGCATCCCTGATCGTTAATTGAACAATTATTTTTAATATCCTGCCACGGCTCCCATGTTCCGTCAGTTTTAAAAGGCGGCCAAGGATTTTCACAGACAAATAAATAAACATCGGCTGTTCCGGGGGCAGGCAAAGGAGCGCCAATGCTATTGTTGCCATATTCCATTGCAACCAAAATAACAGCCTCGCCTTCAGTCTTGGTGGTACCGGCTCTGATAATTTTTTGATCATCAATCTCCGGTGCCGCCGGAACAACATCGGCAATTAAAATATTATTAGAACTCCAGGTTAAATCCCAATCATAAACTCCTTCCACAGGAGCTAAAACTTGATTTGTATCATCAAGCGCATAGGCAACAAAAACCTTGTCACTGTCAATAATACTATCATATGTATTTGTGTTTGCCGGATTGTCATCATTTTGATTATTAACATTTGTTTGAAAAAGATATGATGCCGGCTCCACGTTAATATGATCAACTTCGCAAACTCCGTTGTTATCCGCCTGTTCCGACAAAACTTCAAAAGAAAAAATATAAGCATTTGCGTAAAAAATTCCATTGAATGTCTCATTCATTCCGCCGTTCATTCCAATCCCCCAAATACTTTTAACGCCCTCATTTCTCTCATCGCTTAAATTCTCATCGCCTTTTATAACTGCGTAATAAATCCTATCGCCATCAAAGAGCTGGCGAGGCTTAAAGCTCAATATGCCTTTGCCTGAGGTATCATTATACCCGCTTGTTTGCCCGGAAACAGCGCAAAAATTATGTCCGGCTTGCACAGCATCATAAGCATAAGCATTATCCGGTGAAGAAAAATATTTAAAAACTTTTTTAATCGCGCTCCTTGCCCTTAAAAAGAACTTGGCTGCAAAATTCTTTTTAAATGGTTGTCTGCCGTCAAGGGCTAAATATTCCGTACCTTCCGGACATTGCTCAAACCCATAATCGCCTATTAAAATTACATTGCCTTTAAAACTGCCTGTATCCATTTTCTGGTCAAAATTAACAACAATTTCCGCGTTGCGGCAAATTTCTTTGCCAATATCCGCGGGGATATGCGACTCAACTTGCGGACGAGCGCGGCAGCAAGTGTCATTGCCGCAGCCGACTCCGGAAGGAACGCCTACCGC
Organism: Candidatus Parcubacteria bacterium; assembly: GCA_023140595.1. Taxonomy (GTDB): domain Bacteria; phylum Patescibacteriota; class Patescibacteriia; order Patescibacteriales; family UBA12075; genus JAGLYP01. The sequence goes on along the minus strand of JAGLLI010000011.1, from coordinate 10,214 downwards.
GCAATCAGAATCAATGGAACAGCCACAGCATAAGCCTCTTTCTTCTCCGCTGCACGGCTCGCTGTCTGCCGTGCAATTCAGACTTGGGTAGCCTGCTAATTGGCATTCATCGTCAACTGAATTTGGATCACAACAGCAAATTCCGCAATCATCAGGATAAAACGGACCTGACCCGTCTTCATTGATACAGCCGAAAGGATTTGGACAAATATCAATATTACAATTATCTTCTTTTTCAGATTCGCAGCTTTCGCCTAAATTATTTGTTAAATTTCCAACGCAAGACTCTTCACAGTCATTAATAATATCATAATCCCCGCTTGTTTGCGGATTAATATCACATGAATCATTATCCGGTTCAAGACAATTATAATAAGCGCAATAATCAAACAAGCCGTTATCAAAAGAACTGCCATCGCCGACTCCGCGGCAATAATTACCATCCATGCCGTCAACACAGCATACTGTTGAGTGATTAGAGCATTCGGTAGCGTCTAGTTCAAGCTGAGCGCAGTCTTTGCACGCGCCCTCTGGGTTGCCATCACCGTCCATATCATAGTTAACATCACAAAATTTCCCAGTTGTTCCTTCGCAATTGCAAGCCTGATCGGATAAAGAATAGTTTGGAGTGCCGTCAGGATTTTCCACGCGGCAGCCAACGCAATAGCCGAAAGCGTCAGTATCAATTTCCCTGTCAAGCCCACAATCTCCGGCGCAAGATAAAGGCAAACAACAATCTTGAGCGTCAAATTCTCCTGTCCCGGGATTCCTACAGCAGCACTCGCAAGCAGCGTCATCATCCTTAACGCAAGAGCCGGCCTCGCAATTATACCCGCCGGGACAAATATCAAAAGAAGACACGCATTCTTCGTTATTATCTCCGTTAATATCCTGACAACTAAGCCCCAATGGACATGGCTCGCATATACCACCGATGCCGTCTTGTACGCATTTGTTATTTCCAATACCAAACCAGCCAAGAGGACAACTGGCATTAGTGTTTATGTGCCAGCGATTTTCAATTGGATCGCCATAGCTCGCGCAATAAGTCTTAACATTATTTCCAAAAATATCAGAAACGATTTTAGAGCATAAAATTGATTTATTATAGCATTTATCAGATAATATGTCATAAGCGCAAGTCAGAAGATCGCATCCGATCATAACACAAGAATCATCTCCGCAAGAAACCCCGCTATCTATTTTTTCTTCTCCTAAAAAAGGAGAACATGAACCCGGGGAATTCGGACATGGATCGGGATCGCATGCGTTAACGCGCCTTGCCTTGCCTTGACAGCTGTCATCAGGGCTGTCTCCGATGCAAAAACAATCTTCATCGCATACTAAATAAGCTAAAAAAGAAGAGCAAATATCATGATCAATATCACAATCAATTGTGCTAACATCGCCATCACATGGCAATTTGCATACGCATGAATCACAGACAAAATTGCTGTTGCAAGGCCCGTCTTCTTCTTCACAGCTTCCATCCGGATCGTCATCGTAACAAGGCTCCATAAACCAGGCTCCGCCGTCGCCTGATGTAAATTCCCATTCATAAACTGAAGATGACAAGCTAATATAGCAATCCATAATATTCGTATTTCCATCACTGTTTTTATCAACAGCGCAACGGCCGGCTTCCGTACTTTCAGACGGACAGCAAACTCCTGCTATTCCGCCATTATCGCAATCACTATTGGCGCCGCACTCGCCTACATTGAAATTTAAACTATTGCCGGCTAAATCATTATTTTTTATTACAATTACAGGACCTGTAATTGCTTCACTATGAACAGCTACCATGATTTCATCAACATAGTCGTTGGTTTTCCAAGATATAATTCCATCACTCGCCAATGGGCCTGATTGAGCTTTTTCATTATAAAAAACAACCTTTGAACTGCCGTCAGGATTATATTCGTTAAAGTATTCGCCCCAAAGGCTGATTTCGCTATTATTCGGTCCTCGCGCCGGATCAATTTTGCAAAGGCTTGGAGCAAGCGGCAAATCACTGTCATAAAAAAATTGCGGATCAGCTACCGGACCGGTATGAAAATCATCGCCGGTATCAATCGGCTCGTCCAATTCAGGCAAATCAATAACAATAAAATAATTATCTTTATCAACCGGCAAATCATCCGGCACTTTTATTAAAATTTGATTATCGCTCCAAAAATAATCAGCGCAAATTTCAGGAAAATCAAAAGAAGCTAAAACTCCGTAATCAATGCTGTCACCGCTGTCATTATTGCTTGGATCCAAATCAAAATACACTTTTGAGTTGCCTTGCAAATTGCCAAAACCGCCGCCCATAATAGTAATATATTGTCCAATCGCGCCCTCCTTTGGACTGAAAGAAAGAATATAGGATCCCGGATCTATTTCCGCGTTTTTAATAAACTCCAAGTAATTACTATTTACTTTTTCTGTATTTTCCTGAGAAAACACTGTAATTTTTCCGATTTTATTTAAATTCGGAACCAATGAAGTTCCGCTTAAATTTCCAAAAATAGAATTTATTCCCGCCACATTAGAGCTGTAACTGCCAAAATATGCTAAGTTATTATTTAAATTTATGCCTTGAAATTCCAATTCATCCTCAAAAACACCGCTATTATCACCTGTTAACAAATTTTCGAGCTTACATAAACCCGGACGTTCAATACTATTTACAATAAATTTTATTTTACTTCCGCGATCATCGTCGCTTGTGTCATAATAACCGCTATTAGTAGTAACCCTAACAATCGGACTATCAGATAAACCATTTGGTAAAACAACTATTATTTGATTAGTCAGCCAATTATCAGTACAGTTCGCGTTTACCGTATCGGCTAACTGCGCAACTACCCCGTCAAATTCAACTTTGCTTACCGCCAGATCATACTCTCCAAAATAACGCCCGCCGATTGTCACCAAAGAACCGGCTGAAGCGTTAGCAGTTTCAACATCGCAAACGTCGCCTAAAACAATATCATTGCAAACCGTGTCATCATCACCGCAATAGACATCTGTTGAAGAAGAACAAAAGCCGCCGATTGGAGATATATAATCAATTACCGGAGCGTCTTGGCAAATACAGCAATCTGTGATGCCTCCGCTATACCCGGCTTCGCCGCATTCCGTGTCAGTGCCAAAACTGGTGCAAGCGCATAAGCCGGAAGCGCAAAGAGAATCATTGCAATTTGTACTATCATCGCTGCTACAACTTTCAAAAAGGCTGATTCCGCATGCAGCGCCTTCGCAACCGGCGCAAGATCCTCCGCAATCAACGCCTTCTTCATCACCGTCCAAAATATCATTACAGCAATGAGCGGGACGCAATTTAAAAGTTTCGCTATCACTGCCAAAATGATTATCTATGTCGTTTGCGTCAACCCTGATTGTTACAGGCGTACCGACATCAATCGCACTCGCGTCCCACCAAACCGGATTACCAGGACGAGTATTAACTGATAAATCCCCACCAAGCAAAATCGGGTTTGAAATATCCAAAACATAACTATCATCAACAAAAAATTCCAACATGCTCAAACCGGAGTCATCAGAGGCAATCGCGTATAATTCATTATTGTTAATCGCGCATACTTGATTAAAATCAAGGCTCACTTCAGGGTCTTCACAATCAATTAAATCGCCGACAGTAAATTCAATAATACAGCCAATAAGCGGGCAAGTTAATTCTATTCCGCCAGCGCTTAATATGCCGCCCGCGCCGTTTTCCGCTGTTACCCGCACCTGCTGTCCGGCCGCGAAACAATTTGTTGCCCCGCAGTCATTAACCCCGCACCCGGCTTCAGGCGTAAAAATTATCCGCTTGCCGTCAACCACTCTTCCGCCGGCGATAGGAAATCCGCTATCAATATCCTCAACCAAAAATTTATCATCAGTAAAACCGGCTTCATCCACGGTTCTGTTAAAATTAAAAATAACTTTTATATTTCTAATCGCGTTTGCTTCGCCATCAACCGGAACAGTGCTGTTAATATTAAACTCAGGAGGAACCAAGCATGAAGTATCACATCCCCAAGAGCAGCATTTTTCACCGCCGCTATAATCACAGTCCGCTGAACAATCACCCCAAGTGCCGTCCGCTTGGCAAGTTTTTACGCCCATATCCTGACATCCGCATGCTTTTGGCGGATCGCCTACGACACAAGAACCTTCCAAAACATCACTTGTTATATTTGCTATAAATGTTACAATCGCAAAAGCGGAAATTACAATAATTAAGCCTATCACCGCTCCAATTAAAGTTTTTTTCGCTTTTTGAATTCTGTCCGGCTGGCCGTTTGATGTCATCCATACAAAACCGCCATACATTACCATTACCACCGCGATAATTCCCAAAAAAGTTAAAATATAGCGAATAATATTTATAATCAAAGTTTTTGCGTCTGTTCCGCCCGTATCCTGCAATCCAAGATTATTAGCATAATTAATGCCAATATCCTGCGCCAAAACAAAATCAACCGCCGTGAACAACGCAAGCGCTATGATTGCAAAAATGCTGAATTTTATTAGTTTATTTTTCATTTAAAATTATTCGCAATTCCCTTTATTATCCAACCCGCTATCATCAACCGCGTCAATTGCGGCGCCGTTAGGACAGCAAGAAGGCAAAATGCTATTAGGCGCGCATAAAGGACCCTCGCTAGGCTTAAAACAATTTTGATAAATATCTTTTACGCCGGAACCAACCTGCGCGCGATAAGTTGTAAAATAAGGAAAAATTGAATGGCGTATTTTAGTAATTGTCAGATCAGGCTCGCCGTCAACAGGTTCGTCAATATTTATACTGGACAGCCAATATCCGACAACGCGATTATTTAAACTTCGCAAATTAATTCCTCTGTGTACCACTGTTTCTATTCCATTAAAAATATTAGTCTGTCCCGTGCGCAAGCTGGTATTCATCATTAACCCGTCAAATGTCATTTCCATTGGCTCCGTTAAAGACGTATTTTCTTTATCATGGTCGGGAATAATTTTATTAATTATCGGAGCGCCGGCCTTAATAGTGTTACCGATATAAAAAGACCAAACATAATCATCACCTTGAATATTCTGAATATCTAAAACGGATGAAACCGGCACGCCTCCTGATTCACAGTTAATGCCTTCGCCGCAAATATTTATTTTATTAACATCCGTACAAAGCCAGCCGTTATTAGCGCCTCCTGCGCAAAGACCTAATAAATCATTTTCGTTATACGCAGGAGTTCCGCTTTGTGAGCGCGGACCTTCGGCCAAATCACTGCGATCGCCGTCAAATGAATTTAAAGCCATATCAACTATACCGCTTATATTTAAAGAGCTTAGCGGATAATTTTCGTTTGCTTCATTTTTGCAAATATTATCAATACAATTCACATAAGGCGGCTTAGTCGCGCAATTTATTTCGCCAATAGAACAATCCGCGAATGACGCGGCGCTTACATTAATTCGCAGATTGCTTTTAGCCGGCAGACAATAAATTTTTTCTCCACAGCCGTTTACTCCACAAATATTATTAGAAATAAATTCAACCGTCCTGTAACCAGGGGCTAAAGCAAATTTCCCATGCAAACAAACCTCATCCTCGCTTCCGTCATTATCAGCATCACACGCGAAATAACCGTCATTAGCCGCGTTGCAGTCGCCTCCTGATAAACACTCTATATTTATTTTATTTTGCACATCAAAAGCTAAGCCGGAAACAGACATCGGATTTATGGCTTCGTTAAATTCAATTTGAATTACGGCGTTTCTTGGACGATCTTCCCGTCCTATTTTTTCCACTTCTTCTCCGGCGGCTCGTCCGCCTGCCATTGCTTCCGTAATTTTAATTTTATCGTTATCACTTGAACTCAACATTATGCTGTTTCCCGCGATTCCAGCATCTCTTGCTTCCACGCTAACAATATTAGCGCCGGCTATTGCGATAACATTTGGATGGCTATTTAAAACATTGGCAATATTCTGCGCAATTTCATTTATTGCTCCAACCGCTATATCGCCATCAGCGCCAAAGGCATAAGTTTTTATTCCCACGGTTAAAGTATCTCCGGCAATATAAGCGCCGGCATTAATAGTCCATGAATTTCCGGCTTCAAAAATTTCTCCAGCATCTAATGCTAAAGTAAACAAATTCGGAAATACAACCTTGTTATCAATGGCTTCAGCAGAACCCAAACCGGCACCTGTGCTTGAATTTTCTAATTTTACAGTCGTGCCATTGCTTTGCACCGCCAGCAATAAAACGCCGTCTACTGTGGAATAAACGTTCACATCGCTTAAACTCGCATTTTTTGCTCCAACCGGATTTGCAAAAGCAGCCAATTCTTTGCTTATCGGAATACCCAATACGCTTATTTCACCTCTGGCTTTCACTGCCAAGACTTCAGTTATTATGTCTTGCTCATTATCCGGACCTGGAAAAATTCCGCCAACTTTAACTTGCGGAGGCATTATATCAACTTTATTGCTTACCTCAAAAGTCCATTCCGCAAACTTATCAATTCCGCAATCTTCAAATACTCCTTCCGCTTCATTTAACTTTTGAATATCATTTGATAAATAAACATAATAATCCGTATATTCCGAAGGCGAACCCAATAAAGCAACCGGCTGAAAAATAAAAGTCTTATTATCCAGATTCGCGGCCATGACTTCTGTTAAATAATTATCTTCATCACCGGCCATATATATTTTTATCCTGCCATCATCAATAATACTGCCTCCGTCAATAATTGACGCTTCGTCAACTTCTTCAATAAAAGTGACTACAATTGACGTGTTGCGCGGCACATCTTTTTGATAGGGCTCTGGATACACGCTCTCAATCGCGCATGCTCCAAAAACCCCTAAACCGCCGACATCTCCGGGTTTTTTACCGCCACTGCCGCCAAGCATGCCATCGCTTATTAAATTAATAATAAAAGTAACAATCGCAAAAGCTGAAATTACAATAATCAATCCGATAATTGAATTAATCAAAGTCCTTTTGGCTTTGGTAACTTTTTCAGGCTCGCCGTTTGAAGTCATCCATAAAAAACCGGAATACATTACCATTGCCACGGCAATAATTCCCAAAAAAGTAATAAAATACCGCACAATCTCAACAATAAAAACTCTAACATCTTTTTCAGCGGAACTGGGCAAATCCAAGTTCTCCGCGTAATTCATGCCCATCTCTTGCGCCGAAACATCATTTAAATCAACAAAAAAAACCGCCCCAAAAAATAAGGCAGTTAAAAGACAGCTTAAAATTATTATTTTATTTTTTTTAAATCGCATGGGAATATATTATTCTAAAATTGACTAATCCACAGTTTTATAATATTATTATAACATAAAATACTAAAAAAATACAGAATTTGCGAAATTGGGCAAAATTGCAATATCAATAAAATTGCAACAAAAAAAGCCCAGCCATATAATGGCAGGGCTAGAAATTTTAAATCCCGCTGAAGCAGGATGCTATTAAAAACGTTCGTAGCAAATATCCCGTTTTAACGGGATTAAAAAAATGTAGCCTGGGCATTCATGCCTAGGCGAAGTATGGATAGTGTCTTATTTTAAATAAAAAAACAACTTGTTGTGCAAAATAGTTTTTAATGTTTGGAGTAATAAACCAAATTTTGGAGAAAAAAGCCTCTGCATAATCCATAGATTAAATACAGAGGCTACAACATACCAACATGTGGTATCTAGCAAAAAAAATTCTATTATCTTTTTAACACCATTACCGAAAAAGGTACAATATATTTGCCATATGGAATGCTTTCGTCAGAATCATTTTTTACAAATTCAATTTCTGCGCAATCGCTAAAGAGCTTCTTGATTTTAGCTTTTTCAGGTCTTGAACTAAACCCAAGTACATACACTGACCGACCTAAATCTTCTTTTATCTGTAGCCAATCTAAAAACTTTTCCATACTACCTCCTTCTTTTTTGTAGGGTAATTAAACGATTATACTTTATATCAAATTATTTAACTGTTGTCAAGGCCATAAAAATTTTAAAATTTTTCATGGCTTCGCCCAAATTAATGAATAGCAATAAAAATACAAAACCTAATAATTCTATTTTAATAGTTATTGATATAACTAATCATTGTTGCCATTCTAAAAACGAGATGAAAAAATGGGGACTTACTTATAGTAAAATCAGAAAAATGGTTCCTGAACTAAAAAAATTTATTGCGCAATACAAAAAACTTACCAGCCAACCAGTAATTTATGTAAATTGCGTAAAATGGGATAAAACTTGTGTGGCACCAAATATCCGCAAACTCTATGAAGACCCAAGTTGCGATTATTACACAAAAGATAAAACTAAATTCAGTGAACAATTTTATAAAATAAAGCCTGAAAAAAACGATATCGTAATAACAAAAAATAGTTATGATGCTTTCACAAACCCTGATTTAGACAAATTATTAAAAACAAAAAAGATAAAGCATATTATAATTACCGGTGTACTTGGCGACGGTTGTGTCAACGCAACTATTCAAAACGGTTTTTCATTGGGTTATAATTTTTTTATTTTAAAAGATCTTATTGAAACCATGGACAATAAAGATAGACAACAATTATTAAAACTATTAAAAAAATATACTTGGCCACTGCTTTACGGAAGAACAATCACATCGAAACAATTTATTAAACTAACACAGACCTTGTCGGCGGACTTTAATTAATGAACAGACTTCCGTTTCGCTAGCTAACCGTCCCAACTTGTCATCCTTGAATTTTTTCTTGGAGTTTAAGCGACAAGAAAAAATATCCGGGATCCAGGGTTTATACGTACAATTATTATATTATGACCAATTATATAAATAAATTTATACGTAGCATTAATTAAATTTTTAAATACCGATAATTTTCGCACTCTGGATCCCGGGTTCTTGACTTCCGCTGTCGCTCCAGTCAAGCCACAGGATGACAATTGTGAATTTGCTTTTAAAATTTTTATTCAAAAAATATATATTTTAATACTGATTTTAATATATACTTTTCACTTTATACTTTTTAACTTTTAACTTATTTTATGACCATAGACCAAATCATCAACAAAGTAAAAGAAAATGATCCAAAGGCTGATATTGATTTATTGAGTCTGGCTTATGATTTTGCGAATAAAGCGCATGGCAATCAAAAAAGAAGAACCGGCGAACCGTATATCCAGCACAGCCTGCACACCGCTTTCGTTTTGGCGCAAATCAAGGCTGATTTAAATACGGTTATTGCTGGAATTTTGCATGATGTTCCTGAAGACACAAAACGCACGCTTGAAGATGTAAAAGAAAATTTCGGTGATGAAGTCGCTTTTTTAGTGGAAGGAATTACAAAGCTAAGCAAAATTAAATATCGCGGGGTTGAGCGCTATCGCGAATCTCTTAGAAAAATGTTTCTGGCTATGTCCAAAGATTTGCGCGTTATTCTGATAAAATTTTGTGATCGCTTACATAACTTGCGCACGCTTGACGCTCTGCCCGAAGACAAGCGCTTGCGCATTGCGCGGGAAACAATGGAAATTTACGCGCCAATAGCCGGAATACTGGGAATTTGGCGCTTAAAATGGCAAATGGAAGATATCTGTTTTAAGCATTTGTATCCGGAAGAATTTAAAAAACTTGAATATAAATATGAGGTGGAAAAAAAAGTTGAGCGCAATAAATATACGCAAAAAGTAAAAAATATTTTAGGCCAAAAATTAAAAGACGAGAATATCAACTTTACAATAGAAGGGCGCTTTAAGCATCTTTACAGCATTTATAAAAAAATTCAAAGAAAAGAAAGAAGGTTTGATGAAATCTACGATGTTTTCGCGTTAAGAGTAATTGTTTCGACCGTGCAAGACTGCTACAAAACGCTTGGCATTATTCATACCTTGTGGAAACCCAAGGCCGGAAGAATAAAAGATTACATTGCGGTTCCCAAGCCAAATGGCTACAGTTCTCTACACACCACTGTTTTCGGTCCGGAAAGCAAAGCAACCGAATTTCAGATTCGCACGCATGAAATGCATGAAAAATCACTATATGGAATAGCAGCGCATTGGCGCTACAAGCAAACTGGCGGCTCTGCTATTAAAGAGCTGAAACAACCGCGCTGGATCCATGAAATACTAAACATTCAACGCGAAACAAAAAACACCAATGAATTCATTCAAAAAATAAAACTTGATGTTTTTAAAGACAGAATTTTTGTTTTTTCTCCGCGCGG
>JAGLLI010000109.1 GCA_023140595.1 Candidatus Parcubacteria bacterium | reverse complement strand
CGCTTGATTTTGAAAAATTATCAAAGATTAAAGGAATAGGAGCAGGCAAGGCTTGTTTGTTATTGTCTGCCTTTGAATTAACAAAAAGAGCTTTGGAGGTGGAAGATAATAATTTACCGACTATTAATTCGGCAAAAGACGCGGTGGCGCAGCTTCAAGAATTACGCACTGCCAAAAAAGAGCATTTTGTTGTTTTGTATTTGAATGCTCGCAATCAACTAATTTACAAAGAAACAATATCAATCGGAACTTTAAACGCGAGTCTTGTACATCCGCGAGAAGTTTTTAAGCCTGCTATTGAGCATCTGGCGGCAAGCATAATAATCGCGCATAATCATCCAAGCGGGGGATGTGAGCCGAGCAGGGCGGATGATAAATTGACGGAAAGATTAAGAGATGCCGGGATATTATTGGGAATAGAGTTGAAAGATAGTATAATTATTACAAATAAGACATTTAGCAATTAGATTTTATTTTTTTGTAAGTTAGTTGGTATGTTTGACAAGATATATACTAAGTGTTAATATAGTATATATTCAAATTTAAAAGCATACTATTTTATGAATTTAGAAATTTGTAAAAAAATTCAACAAAGAGAAGGATTTAAAGCCTTTGTGCCGGTTCTATTCCCGCCAAAAGGTATTTTTAATTTTTCCTCGGAAATGATTATAAAAGCATCGGAAGCAACAGGGTTAATTTATAAACTTGATGGCATAACACAGATTTTGCCAAATATTGAATTTTTTCTTAAAATGTATGTAGTAAAAGATGCGGAATCCTCAGCGCAAATTGAGGGAACTAAAGCCACCATGATTGATGCCATTGAAATGGAAGCTGGTGTTGATGGCAAGCAAACAGACGCGCAAGATATTATATATTATATTAAAGCGCTTAATTACGGAATAGACAGAATAAAAAAGTTTCCTCTTTCATTGCGGTTTTTGCGCGAACTTCATTCTGGGCTAATGATAGGAGCAAGAGCTACTCATTTTTCCGATCCCGGTGAATTTCGTTGCTCCCAGAATTGGATTGGCGGAACAACACCGGCAAATGCGTCATTTGTGCCCCCGCCGGCAGAAGAAATGAAAAAAGCCTTGTCAGATTTTGAAAAATTTTTGCATACCCGAAAACAAACTCTTCCATTAATAAATATTGCTTTAGCTCATTCGCAATTTGAAACTATTCATCCGTTTTTAGACGGTAACGGCAGAACAGGGAGGCTTTTGGTTGCTTTGCTTTTGCTTGAACGAAAATTATTGGAAAAGCCTGTTTTATTTTTGTCATCTTATTTTAAAAAACATCAGAAAATTTACTATTCTAAATTGGACGGATACCATAACGGTAAAGTAGATGAATGGATTGATTTCTTTTTGGACGCGGTTATTGACACGGCAAAAGAATCTATTGAGGTGTCAAAAAATATCCACAAGCTAAGGGACAATGATATGAAAAAAATTATGTCTTTAGCCAAGCGCGAGTCAGAAAGCGGAATGAAAGTATTGTCAAAACTTTACGAAACTCCGATTGTTACTACAAAGATTATTATGGATTGGACCGGTTTTACCAGATCGGGCGCGCAAAAAATAATTGATAGATTTATAGAAATAGGGATCATAACAGTAAATAAAAATCAAAGCTCTTATGATAGAAAATATTTTTATCATAGTTATCTAAAAGCTTTTATAAATAAATAAAAATATGAATGAAGCCAAAACACGACAAGAAATAATAGACAAACGTCTTTTTAAGGCAAATTGGGATGTTAAAAATTTATCGCAAGTTACTTCCGAACTTGATATTTGGGTTGGTTTGCCGGATGGCGTAAGAGAGCCGGAGCATAAATATCAAGGGCATCAGTTTGCCGATTATGCCTTGCTTGGCGATGACGGTTATCCTTTGGCTGTGGTGGAGGCGAAAAAAGCGTCAAAAGATGCCAGAATCGGGCAAGAGCAAGCTCTTCAGTATGCGAAAAATATTCAAAAAAATTCCAAAAAAAATATGCCGTTTGTTTTTTATACTAACGGGCATGATATTTATTTTTGGGAAACGGAAAAATATCCGCCGCGTAAAATTTACGGCTTTCCGACAAAAAAAGATTTGGAAAGAATGCTGTTTTTAAGAAAAAATGAGAAACCGCTTTCTCATGAATTAATCAGCCGTGAAATTTCCGGCCGTCCTTATCAGATTGAAGCGATTCGTTCTGTTTTTGAAAATTTGGATAAAGGAAAAAGGAAATCTTTGCTTGTAATGGCAACGGGTACGGGAAAAACCAGAACTTGCGTTTCAATGATTGATGTTTTAATGAGAACAAACAGAGTGCAGAAAGTTTTATTTTTAGTGGATAGGATTGCCCTGAGAAATCAGGCGCTTGACGCTTTTAAAGAATTTTTACCCAACGCGCCGGTTTGGCCGAAAGCGGGAGAAAAAGAAATCGCGACAGACAGGCGAATTTATTGCGCGACTTATCCGACTATGCTTAATATTATTGAAAATAAAGACTGTCCTTTAAGTCCGCATTTTTTTGATATGATTGTGGCTGATGAAAGTCATCGCTCTATTTATAACATTTATAAAAATATTTTTAATTATTTTGATGCTATTCAACTCGGTCTTACAGCTACGCCTACTGACGCGTTGGAGCATAATACTTTTAGCCTTTTTGAATGCGGAGACGGAGTACCGACTTATGTTTATTCATATAAGGAGGCCGTAAACAATAAACCGCCTTATCTTTCCGATTTTGAAGTTTTGAAAGTTAGAACAAAATTTCAAAAAGAAGGCATAAGAAAAGACAATATTTCCATTGCGGAGCAGAAGAAACTGCTTGCTGACGGCAAAGAGCCAACGGAAATAAATTATGAGGGGAGTGAAATAGAAAAAAGAGTTACAAACAAGGGGACTAATGCTCTTATTGTGCAAGAATTTATGGAAGAGTGCATTAAGGATGAAAGCGGAACATTGCCCGGAAAAACTATTTTTTTCGCAATGACCAGAAAACACGCAAGAAGACTGCAAGAGGTTTTTGATAATCTTTACCCGGAGCATAAAGGCAATATTGCCAAAGTTATTGTTTCCGATGATTCTCGCGTATATGGCAAGGGCGGCTTACTTGATCAATTTGTTAATAAAGATTTTCCTCGTGTCGCGATTAGCGTCGGTATGCTTGATACAGGTATTGATGTGCGAGAATTGGTAAATTTAGTGTTTGCCAAACCGATTTTTTCTTATACGAGATTTTGGCAGATGATCGGCAGAGGCACAAGGCTTTTGGAAGCCAACAAATTAAAACCATGGTGTAAGAAAAAAGATAAGTTTCTTATCATTGATTGCTGGGAAAATTTTGAATATTTTAAAATGAATCCTGCAGGGAAAGTTGATAAACCGTCAAAGCCGATTACGGTTCGTCTTTTTGATATAAAATTGCAAAAATTAAATATCGCGCAGTCTCAAAATAATGACAGTATTACTGAAGCAACAATTAAAAAACTTAAAGAAGATATTGTCAAATTACCGCAAAATAATGTGGTTATTTTGGATGCCAAAAGCAAGCTGGAAAAGATTGACAAAATTTTTTGGCAAAAATTAAATGATGATAAAAAATTATTTCTTGAAAAAGAAATAGCTCCGTTAATGCGTACGCGAACTGGCGAAGATTATAAAGCTATGAGCTTTGAACTCAAGGTTTTGCATTATTCAATCGCCAAGCTTGATGAGCAAGCAGGTCAAGATAGAAAAATAAAAACATTAGAAGATGTTATAATTGAGATGGTCTCTGATTTGCCTCTTTCGGTTAATGTTGTCGCAAAAGAAAAAGATCTTATTGAAAAAGTTTTGCATAATGGCTATTTGGGAAAGGCTGATGAAAAAGCTTTGGAAATATTGATTCAAAAAATAGCTCCGTTAATGAAATACCGAGAGGATGGAATAAAACCTGATCAAGATTCTCTTGATTTAAGAGATATTACAAGCGAAAAAGAGTTTATTAAATTCGGACCGGAACATGAAAGAATTACTATCAAAAAATATCGTGAAAAAGTGGAAGCGCTTGTTAAAAAACTTGAAGATGAAAATGAAATTTTGCGCAAGTTAAAGCAAGGTGAAAGTATAACGGCTGAGGAAATTGAAGAGCTTGCCGGCACATTGGGTAAATACGAACCATATCCGACTGAAGAAAATTTGCAAAAGGCTTATGACGCGCGCAAGGTAAAATTTTTAGATTTGATTAAATATATTATGGGCATAGGCGGACTGGTTACTTTTTCCGAAAAAGTTTCCGAAGCGTTTGCCGAGTTTATTGCCGAGCATAACACGTTGGCGCCAAATCAAATTCAATTTTTAATAGTGCTAAGGGATTTTATCGTAAATAACGGCGAGCTTAATAAAAAAGATTTGGTTAACGAGCCTTTTACAAAATTGCACGCGCGCGGATTTTTAGGAGTTTTCCCAATACAGATGCAAAAAGAAATAATTCAATTTACAGATAAAATATTACAATATGCTTAACACAACATTAAAATCATCAATCGGACGGCTTTGGGATAAATTTTGGAGCGGCGGCATTTCCAATCCGCTTACAGCCATTGAGCAAATTTCTTATTTGCTTTTTATGAAGCGATTGGATGAAATGGATATTAAAAAACGACAAGATGCGGAGTTTACAGGCGAGGCTTACAAATCTTTTTTTAACGGTGATAAAGAAAATTTGCGCTGGAGCCATTTCCGACAGATGGAGGGCGGCGAAATGCTTGCGCATATTCAAACAAAAGTTTTTCCTTTTTTAAAAACAATTGATAATGACAAGAGTTCTTTTGCAAAGCACATGGGCAATGCGGTTTTTATTATTTCCAAACCTTCGCTTTTAGTTGAGGCGGTTAATATTATTGATGAAATTTTTGAAGAGATTTCAAAGCAAGACTCAGAAGGGCAGGGCTTTCAAGATACGCAGGGTGATTTGTATGAATATCTGCTTTCAGAAATTACCAGCGCCGGAAAACTCGGACAGTTTCGCACGCCTCGTCATATCATCCAATTAATCTGCGAGCTTGTTGATCCGAAACTCGGCGATACTATTTGCGATCCTGCCTGTGGAACAGGCGGATTTTTACTTGGCGCTTATCAGCATATTATTACCGCCCACACAAGCAAGAAAAATAAAAAAACAGATGAAAACGGATTGATCCGCGGACTTTTGGGCGATGAATTGACAAATGGAAAACAATGGACTCATCTTAAGGAAAAAACTTTTTACGGATACGATATGGACGAGAGCATGGTTCGCATCGGTTTAATGAATTTGATGATGCACGGCATATCCAGCCCCAACATTGAGCAGAAAGATACGCTTTCCAAAAAATACGATGAGGATAATTTTTATGAGTGCATAATGGCAAATCCGCCTTTTAAGGGCAGTATTGATAAGGGCGATATCAATGAATCGCTTTCGCTTAATACAACCAAAACCGAACTTTTGTTTGTAAACAGGATTATTAAGTCTTTAAAAATCGGAGGGCGCGCCGGAGTGATTGTGCCTGACGGCGTGCTTTTCGGTTCCAGCAAGGCGCATAAGCAGGCTCGCGAAATGCTTCTTAATGATTGCGAATTGCAAGGAATTATTTCTTTGCCAAGCGGAGTGTTTAAGCCTTATGCCGGAGTGAGCACTGCGATTTTGATTTTTGTAAAGGGCGGAGAAACGGAAAGGGTTTGGTTTTATGATATGCAGTCGGATGGTTTTACTTTGGATGATAAGCGAACCAAGATAAACGGCGGAGGAGATTTGCCGGATATTGTTAAGAAGTGGAAAGCAAGAAAAGAGCAGAAAAAAAATGATTTAAAAAGCAAATTTTTCTATGTTGATAAAAAAGACATTGAGGAAGCTGATTTTGATTTGAGTATTAATCGTTATAAAGAGGTTGAGTATGAAGAAGTGAAATATGAGGATTCAAGAGTTATTTTGAGTAAGATTGAAAAATTAGAGCAGGAGATTGTTGAGGGGATTGGGGAATTAAAAAAATTGTGATTTATGAAAAAAAATAAACTTGGAAATTTTGTAAAAATTAGAACTGGCAAGCTTGATGCAAACGCAAGTTCATCTGACGGTGATTATCCTTTTTTTACTTGTTCAAAAAAACCATTAAAAATAAGCTCTTATTCTTATGATTGCAAATGCGTGCTTGTGGCTGGGAATGGAGATTTAAATGTAAAATATTACGAGGGAAAATTTGATGCTTATCAAAGAACTTATATAATAGAAAGTAAAGATGAATTAATTTTAGATACTCGTTATCTTTATTGGTTTTTGGAAAAGTATGTTGAAAAATTACGAGAACTTTCAATCGGCGGGGTAATTAAATACATAAAAATAAATAATTTAACTGATCCTATAATTCCACTCCCGTCGCTTGAGGCTCAAAAACACATTGTAAAAATTTTTGATGAAACGGACGCTCTTTGCCAAAAACGAAAACAAGCAATCAAGTTTTTGGATGATTATTTAAAGTCGGTTTTTTTGGAGATGTTCGGGGATCCGGTTAGGAATCCAAATAAAATAAAAAAAATAAAAATTAAAGAAATGGGCAAGGTGCTGACTGGGAATACCCCGCCTCGAAATAATCCAAAAAATTATGGCTCTTTTGTTGAATGGATAAAATCTGACAACATTAATAATGGTAATCATTATTTAACAAAGGCCACGGAATATTTATCTGAAGATGGTTGTAAGAAAGCAAGAATTGTGCCAGCCTGTTCTATATTGATAACTTGCATTGCGGGCAGTTTAAGCTGTATTGGCAATGTAAGTATGGCGGACAGAAAAGTTGCGTTTAATCAACAAATAAATGCCGTCATTCCAAATTCCAATGTTGATCAATTTTTTTTGTATGCTCAAATATTATTTAACAAAGAGCTATTTCAAAAGGCATCAACAAATAGCATGAAAGGAATGTTAAATAAGAGTAAATTTTTAGAAATAGAATTATTAATGCCTGATATAAAATTACAAAAAAAATATTCATTTTTATTTTTAAAGACAGAATCAATTAAACAAAAAATGCTTATTCAATCTAAAGAGCTGGAAATTCAATTTCAATCCTTGATGCAAAAAGCGTTTAAGGGGGAGTTGTGAATATTTATTTATTGGTGAGGTGATTGTGTGATATTGTGAGAATAATAAAAAAAAACGAAAGAGGAGGTTAGAATTATTAAAAATATTTGATTTCACAAATGATTATTATCCTGTTATAATATAAACATGTCGGAGTTAAATAAACTTTTACAAAAAATAGGCATAGCTGGCAGTGAATATCTTTTGAGATTAGATAATAAGCAATGGAAACGGAAAGTGCCATATAGATTGCAAAAAGGGCTAGAAAATGAAATTAAGCCCGATGCTTTTTTGGTGCAAGAAAATAAATTGCTTATTTTATTTTTTGATTTTACAAAAGGGCAACATGATAATGAAAAAGAATTATTTGAAAAAATATGGAATTTAGGGGGAGTCCCTGCGGTATATGTTATTAAGGATAATGACATAGAAATATATAATGGTTTTTCTTTTAATTCAAAAAAATCTATTTGTTTTGAAAAGTTAATAAAAAAAAATGGTGAAAAAGTTACAGATAAAAATACTTCTTTTTGGGATATTTTATCAGGAAAATTATGGAGACAATTACCGGATCCTAAAAACCAAGTTGACGAAAAGCTTTTAAAAAATATTGAAGATGCTCAAAAAGCGCTTAGAAAAAACGGGTTAGATTTTTTATGCGCTAATAACATTATCGGAAGGCTTCTTTTTACTCGTTATCTTATTGATAGAGAAGTAAAAATAAAATATTTTGAAAATGAAGAAGTTTTTTTAACAGCGCTTAAAAATAAAAATAAAAAATTATTATATGAATTTTTTGAATATTTAAAAATAACTTTCAATGGAGATTTATTTCCGATTTCAGATGAGGAAAAAAAACAAATTAATGACAAGCATCTAAAAATATTATTTGATTTTTTTAATGGTACTGAAATTGAGTCGGGACAGCAATCGCTATTTAAAATTTATAATTTTAAAATTATCCCAGTTGAGCTTATAAGTGAAGTTTATGAGCGATTTATGGGGAAAGAAAAACAACGAAAAGAGGGCGCTTATTATACCCCTTCTTTTTTAGTTGATTATATTTTAGAAAAAACAGTAAAAAGACATTTGGAGAAAAATAATTTTTGCAGAATTTTTGATCCTTCTTGCGGATCCGGAATATTTTTAGTAGAAACATTAAGATGTATTATTGAGAAAAATTTAAGTAAGAATGGTAAAATTTCTAAAGACAAATTAATAAAAATTGTTAAAGATAATATTTTTGGAGTTGATAAAGATGAGAGCGCAATAAATTTAAGTAGTTTTTCTATTTGTTTAACTTTGCTGGATTATATAGAGCCAAAAGATATCACGAATTTTAGATTTGAAAAATTAAAAAATAGGAATTTATTTGCAGAAGATTTTTTTAACACAAAACATTCTTTTAATAAAAAAATAAAAGATTTGAATTTTATTTTAGGAAATCCGCCATGGGGGAGCGATAAAGAGAAAAAAGAATATAGTCTACATATCCAATATATAAAGAGCAAAGAACTTCCAGTTAGCGATAAACAGTTTGCTCAAAGTTTTACTTTGCGAATAAAAGATTTTTCATCTAAAAAAACAAAATGCGCGTTAGTTTTGCATAGTAAGATTTTGTATAATCATAATGCTAATAAATTTAGAAAATATTGGCTAGAAAATTTTTATATTAACGAAGTTTTAGAATTATCTCCTGTTAGAAATCAATTATTTTCAAAAGCTACGGCTCCGACAACTATTGTTTTTTATCAATATGAGCATGGTGAAAAAATAAAAAATAAAATTGTCACACACACTTCCATTAAGCCAAATATATTTTTGAAGTATTTAAAAATTTTAGTGATAGAAAAGAATGATACTAAAAAAATAAAACAAGAATATTTTCAAAAACATGATTGGTTGTGGAAAGTAATGCTTTACGGTAATGCTTTTGATTTCTATTTTATTAAGAGATTGAAAGATAACTATTTAACTCTAAATAAAACCATTAAAGAATATAAATTGACTAAGGGGCAAGGCTTGCAGGTTGACGGAGGGGATAAAAATAGCGCCACGCATTTGCTTGGTAAATTATATTTGGATACAAGAAATGTTTCCCAGTTTTTTATTAGTAATAAAAATTTAAAAAAATGGGATACATCTGTTTTGCACAGGCCAAGAAAAAAAGAATTGTTTGAATCTCCCTATATTTTATTAAAAAAGGGATTTAGTAAAAAAGATTTTTCTATGATTGCTGCTTATTCAGAAAAAGATTATATTTTTACTGATTCTATTACAGCAATCAAAGGAGAAAATAAAGATATTTTAAAAAATATTACTGGTATATTAAATTCTTTATTTGCAAGTTATTATTTTTTACAACAAGGGTCATCGGCAGGAGTTGAACGAGAGCAAGGACACAACGAAAAAGATCGTTTTACGATTCCAATAAAAATTAATAAAAAAATTAGCCAAAAAGTAGATGAAATTCAAGAATTATATCGTCGATTAAACAGGGAATATTTTAATGACCAAGAATTAAAAATAAATATACAAAAAACAGAAAAGCAGTTGAACGTTATCGTTTTAAATTCATTTGAAGTAAGTTCTTTTGAAAAAAGATTGATTGATTATGTAACAAAGATATCAATTCCTTTGTTGAATAATGATGAAGCGCCTATTAAAAATGCAGCTGAAATGCAGCTGAAAAATTATGCTCAAATTTTTTTAGATCATTTTGGCTTTCGTTGGAATGGAAATCCTGATTTTTTTGAAATAGACATTTATTTTAATAATTATATTGCGGGAATGAATTTTAAAGTTGTTAAAGAGAAAAGAAATGAGGTAGTAAAAATTATTAAGAATTTAGAAAAAACAGAAGAACTTTTTGAGTTAATGAAGCTTGGAGAAAAAAAATATACTGATAGATTTTATAAGCAAAGAGATATTCGCGGTTTTGAGAAAACATCATTTTATATAGTGAAGCCAAGCCAATACAAAAACTGGCATCCAGCGGTTGCTCAGGCGGATTTGCATGAATTTGTAGAAGCAATAATGAAAAGCGGAATGAAAAAATTTAAGGATAACTAAATTTTATGGATTCAACTATTTTTAAAAATGATGAGGCATATTATTTTGGCGAATTTTATAAGGTATTGCAGTTGTTTGTTTTTTCTTGTGAAAAAATGATTTTAAAGGAAAAATTTGATTTAACAGAATGGGAAACTTTTTTAAGAAATGTTTTAGTGAAAGAATATTTAAGAAAATACAAATCAAGCTTTCAAATAGATCATTTGAATTTTTATGCTGAAGTTGAAGAGATTGGCGCAAATAATGAAATTGACGGATTTATAGATATTCATATTTCAAACCCTATGAAAATTATAGGAAAAGAAGATTTATTTTATGCCTTTGAGTGTAAAAGATTAAACGGCTATTCAACGAAAAATAAAGAATATGTAAACAATGGTTTATCTAGGTTTATTGATGGGAAATATTCTAAAAATATGCCGCTAGCCGGAATGGTGGGATTTGTTCAAGGTTTTAAAAAAGATAGAAATATGGATGATTTAGTGGCTGATATAAAAAATATTTTAAATAATCATAAAGCAATCAAAACAACTAAAAATTTAGCTAAACATGAAATAGATAAAAAATTTAAGTATAGTTATTTTTCTCAGCATAAGAGAATTGGCAAGATGCCGAAAATAAATTTATATCACTTATTTTTTGATTTTAGTTCCAAAGAATAGATACCATTTTAAGTAAAAATTTTTTTTAAATGTCTTCATCAAATAAAATAGAATTTAAAATAAATCCTTCGAGATTAAATTATCTTTTAGATTTGTATAAATTATCAAAGAAGGATTTTTTGAGTTTGTTAAATCAAAAAATAAAAAGAAATATCGTTAGTTTGAAAAAATTAAACAGGATACTTAATCAGGAAGAATTGGTTGGCGAGATGTTGTTAAAAAGAATTGATAAAATTTTTGAAAAAGGCATTACTTGGTATGTAACAACCAGAAATATAGCCGATGTTAAAAAAAGCAGTATTTTTTTTAGAAAAGACACATTTAATTCCGAAATAAAATTTGAATCAATAAAAGTGGTGCATAAATATGAAGAGTTAAGCGCGGATATACAAAATTTAGGCAACTATATTAATTTTCTTCCAATAAAAAAAATAAAAAAGTATAAGACATCGGACGATTCAATCGTTGCGGCAAGCGAAGTTTATGAAATAGTATCTTCAATAGAAAATGATCTAATTAAAAAAAATATTATAAATAAAACAAAATTAAGCGATGATAGAAGTTATTTAAAAAATTTAATTAGAATTTTAGAACAATTGGATATTTTTGTATTTGAACATATAGAAATGCCTCGTAAAAAAGAAAGGGTTAATTTCAATGGATTTTTTATATGTCCAAATACCATAGTAATCAAAAAGCAAGGATACGTAAGAAGGGAAATTTTTACTTTATTACATGAATTCGCGCACTACATATTAGAGCAAGAAGAGATTGATGACCTGACAGAAGAAAGAATAAATCACAAAAAAAATAAAATTGAACAATGGTGCAATACTTTTTCATTTTTCTTTTTATTAAATAATAAAAAGAGTGATTTTGAAAAACTCAGTCAAGCATCAAGAAAAAATGATTTCCACAGAAAAAAAATCAATGATTTATATAACGATACTTTTTTGAGCTATTCCGCTTTTTATACCAGGCTTTTGATAGATAAAAAAATTATGAGGAGAGATTATGATAAAATAATGTATGAAATAAGCAAGGCAATGAAGAAAGCCAGAGAGGACAAAAGAAATAAATTTAAAATAGAGAATGAAAAAAGAATAGCCATGGGTAAAAATCCCGCTTTTCCCGTTTTTAAACCAATTGAGTCTTATTTATTTAAAGAATTGGTTAAAATTAATTATTTTGAAGGGAATATCAATGAAAATAGCCTTAGGGAATATTTAAAAATAAAGCCGGAAAAAAACATTCAGGATGTAATTTATTAAAAAATGAAAGAAGAAATAAAAATTATAGGTAAGAACAACAAGAAAGAGCCAAAAATAATAGTAATAGATAATAATAGTTTGGTAAATTTTTTTAATTATTATTTTTTTGACAGAGATTATGATAATGAAGTTTATGAGAAATTAAGAAATTTTTTTCTCTATAAAATTAAATCAAAAGAAATAATAATTATTGACAAAGTTTTTCAAGAATTTACAGTTATAAAAAATAGGAAAGAAATAAAAGACCTTAGAAAATACATTAAGCCTTTCGTTGTTAAAACAGTAAATTTGATAAATGACGTACAGTCTATTAGAGATAATAATTACAAACCTGAGAATGAAAGATATTATAGAGATGGATCAGGTCAAATAGACTATAATTTGATAGATCGTGTTTTAGAGCGTTATTTAGATAGGCATGCGGATTTGTATTTAGTGGCTTATTGCAGGACACATAGTGATTCTATTTTAGTTACATATGAGAGTTTTCGCAATGATAACAAACTTATTGAAAAGTTACCAACAATATGCATTAAAGAAAAAATTGAGTTTATTGATTTGCCCAATTCTTTATTTAATTATTATAAGGACGAATTGAATTTTAATCTCAATTAAAATAAATATATAAAATTAAACCGCCTATGGCGGTTTTTATTTTTCTTTACATAGTTTAGCATTCTTTTATGTTCGTTGATTTTTACGAGATCTCCGATCATTTAATATAACTTCTCTGCGAGGTCGGGAGTGTCGGAGATGACAAAAAAGGGGAGTGGAAATTACAATAAAATGTTTTATATACAATCTATCGCACTATATTTTATCTTGATTTTATGGTAAAATGTGTATAAGATATAAAATATTTAAATTTAATACATTATGTTTTTAGAGCTAGAGAAAATAAAACAATCATCACAATATTTTGCAAAAAATATTCCCAGTTTATATTTCACAAAATTTTTAAAACTTTTATATTATTTTGATTTCTTGTCAGTACTGGAAAGAGGTAAACCAGTTACCAATGATACATATTATCATTTACCATACGGACCAGTTCCAACGGTTATTAAAGATCAATTAACTATGCTCCGAGAAGAAAATAAAAATATTGAGCAGGAACTTACAAACAAGGAAGAAGGCGAATTAAAAAGTATCTTTTTAAATATTTTAAAACTTGAAAAAGAAGGGGAAGACAAATGGATAATATTAAAGGATGGTGAAGATATTGGCGTTGATTATTTATCTAAATATGAAAAAGGATTGCTTGATGATATTATTACAGCTTTTAAAGATACAAGTACCGCTGACTTGGTTGCTAAAACCCATCAAGAAATTCCTTATTTACAGACACCATCAAATAATATTATAGATTATAAGCTAGCTTTTTACTTAAAAAGAGATGAGATTTTGCCAAGCAGAACTTATCCGTTAAATCCTGAAATTAGTCAGGCTGAATATTTCGGAAGATAGCGCGTATGCTAAAATATGGCAATGTATTTTATATTTATAACCACAAAAACCCAGGTATAGAAAAACACTGGGTTGTTTTATTATATGCGAATCAAGATAATGGTGTAGTTTATTTCCAAACTTTGAATTCCGGTATTTATAAAGTGTTTCCTAATTTTGGAACATTTAAAAACGAATTTTG
The DNA here is from genome assembly GCA_023140595.1 of Candidatus Parcubacteria bacterium. Classification (GTDB taxonomy): domain Bacteria; phylum Patescibacteriota; class Patescibacteriia; order Patescibacteriales; family UBA12075; genus JAGLYP01. Next base: position 2,688 of record JAGLLI010000109.1, on the reverse strand, counting down.
TTTTAATTGTTCTTCCAATAAAAAACTTCTTCATAGGCATTTAAAATATAAAAAAAATCCAAATTTATATTTAGATGTTGATTTAACTACATTTTTAAATTATAAAAAATATAAATTTTTGAGAAAAGAAACTTTTTTATGTTTAAAAAGAATTGAGAAAGATAATTATTTTGATTTTAATTATAAAATAAAAAATAAAGCCTACAAACATTGTGGAAAATTAAATGATTGCAATAGAAAAAGCTCGGTAATTTCAATTAGATATTCAGACGAGGTATCGAAATTTGAAATAAATAATATTTATAATTTTTACAGAACTTGTCAATAGTTTTATGGTTTTGAATTATATTTTAGAGCTTTTTACGAGATTTCCGATCATTTAATATAACTTCTCTGCGAGGCTAGGAGTGTCGGAGATGACAAAAAAAAGGGGGAGTGAAAACTGCGTCGCGTGCGGTAATTATAAAAAGATTGAAACTTTGCTTTTGCAAAAATATTGCAAAAATTATATTGAATCGCCGCCTTTGAATAATCAGAGGAAGCGGTTAAAAAACGGGTAAAATTTTGTTGAATATTTGCATTGAATTCGGAATTTGTTTTTTTATGTAAAAATATGTTATAATTTATATAAATAATATAGTTTATCCCCACGCGAGAAAAAAAATATAAGAAATTTGTTCTAGCTGCGGTTAAATTATTACGCAATCAGCCCTATTGTGTATTTCATTGACTTTTTTGGGTTTTTTGTTTAATATAGAGTGATATTAAATTATTTTAAAATTTACAATATGTCTGAAATATGTTTTTCAAAATCTCCGATTCGGGAAGTGGTTTTTGAAATTATTTTTAAAAAAGATTTTAAATGGGATCCTACTATCCCCGGACTTTTTTTTGAAGAAATTAAATATAAATTTCCTAATAAAAATAGCGTGCAAGAAGGAATAGTGGAATTTCAATTCAATACAAAAAGAAAAGAGCATATTCAAAATTTTTCACAAAATGAGATACCTCAATTTTTAAATTCAGATAAAAATATTTTTATCCTGATAAAAAGGAACGGAATATCGTTTCATCATCAAAAAGATTATACTTCATGGAATAATTATAGCTCTTTAATTAAATACGCGTACCAAAAGTACGTAGATATCGTTAATAGGGCCATCGGATTTAAAATCAGCAATAAGGATATTGCCCGTCTGGAATTAAAATATATAAATAAGATTGAAATTCCAAAAAATGATTTTAAACTTGAAGAATATTTTAATTTTCGTCCTACTTTAATTGATAAAGCGGCAGATCTTGACGCATTTATTGTTGGCAGCGTTTATAAAAAAAATAATAGCGCATTAAAAATACAAATTAATACCGCCAAATCGGATGACAAAATATTAAATTTTATATTGAGTCTGGATTGTTATACTAATACCGTTGAAAAAGAAATATTAGAATGGTCGAAAGAAGCTCACCGTGTTATTGAGGAAAAGTTTTTACAGACCTTAACGGAAAAAACTATTAAACTGTTTAATTAAATGTTTCCTTATTCTCTTGAACCAACAAAAATATATAATCCGCCACAAATTCCTGAAATTCATATTGAGGAAATTTTTAATTTTGGTCATTATGCTTTATTTGACGATGAGAATGATTATTTTTTCTTTATTCTTGAGAGACGAAATTGTAAGGTGCTAAATAAAAAAGATCTGACTAGCTTTTTTAATGAAAAAAATATTGTTAAAAATGACATCCTTTTGATTTTGGAAGTTATTTTAAGTAATTTTGGAGACAACCAAAAGACATCTATTGAATTATTTATTGATGAAGATGAAGAAGGTCCGGAAGAAGTATTTGTCAACATAATTTTTAAAGAAGACAGTGAAGAAAATATTGAAAAATTTAATCGTGTTAACAACTGGTTTATTGATAATATATATAAATATAGACAATTTATTAATATAAATATTGATTTTGAATAAAATGTTTAATTGGAGCGATTATTTAAAACTTTCACAAAACTGGAAAGACATTGATAGCTCTGATCCACTTAGCGAAGCTTACTACAGGTCTGCTATTAGCAGAGCGTACTATTGTGTTTATCATAATGTGAAAGAATTTGTAAAAAATAATGGTTTTATAGAAAGCCCTGAACGCAAAGGCGACCGACATGCTGAAATAATAGATTATTTAAATAACAATGATAGACATTGGGCGGGCAGTCATTTGGATAGATTGAAAAAAAATAGGCATACAAGCGATTATAAAAATAATAAGCAAGTTAATCAAAGATTTGTTGCTACATCACTAATGTTTGCTGTTAATGTTATCAATGATATAAACAAAAAAGAATAATAATATTTATTTTTGAATTATATTTTACACCCTCATTGATATAAAGTAATTAACATTTTAGAGCTTTTTACGAGATTTCCGATCATTTAATATAACTTTTCTGCGAGGCTAGGAGTGTCGGAGATGACAAAAAATTCGGTAGTTTATGCCGCCGACAAGTGATACCTTTCTACGGGGTTTACTGGAAATATCAGGATGATGAATATGATTGTATTGTTGAATACAATCTATCTCATCATCGCACTGCCCCGGAGTAAGCAATCGCTCGGACAAGATCCCATTCTACGGCGTCAATGGGGCTTTTTTTAAATATTGATCGGTAGATTTTGATTGCGTTTTTTT
>JAGLLI010000108.1 GCA_023140595.1 Candidatus Parcubacteria bacterium | reverse complement strand
TAGCGCTTTTTCAAATTGGTTTTGTGGGGGCTTTGCCTGTTTGGTTTAGCGAAATTAATTTGATTTTGTTAATTTTGGTTTTTCTTCTCGGGTTTAACAGATTAAAAACGGTTTTGTTTTGGGGCGCGGGAATTGGGCTTATTTATGATTTATATACCTTTGTTCCTTTTGGCGCTTATACAATGAGCTTGCTAATAACGATTTTTTTGGCTTATTTTTTGATGGCAAATTTTTTAACCAACCGTTCGTTTTATTCTTTTTTGGTTTTAACTTCGTTTACTGTTTTTTGTTTTGAATTTTTTTCTTATGTAGTAATAAATATAAGCAGTTTGATTTTTAATCAAGAATTTTTGTTTGTTTTTAATAAAGCATTTTTTTTGTATAAACTATATGGTTTGTTTTTGAATTTATTTTTAATGGCAATATTTTTATATTTATTTAATTTTTTCAGCCCAAAATTCAAGCCGGTTTTTTTAATGAAGAAAAAAATAATTGCGACCAAATAATCATGAAAAAAAATAAAAACATCAATCCTTTTGCGATTCAGAGCGGGAAGTTTAAGGATGGACGGGTAAAAAAGCTCAACAGATCGTCATGGTCTGAAAATGTTTTTATTTTTGATAAAAAAGAAAAAGAAACAGTTGGAAACAGTTTTGATTCTAAAAAATTAAAAACAGTAGCGGTTTTTTTTACTTTTTTACTTTTGTTTCTTTTGGGAAGATCTGCTTGGCTACAAGTTGTTAAAGGCGATGATTATTATTTAATCGCGGAAAAAAATCGCATTAGAACTGAACGAATTGAGCCGAAAAGAGGTGTGATATATGATAGGCAAGGCCGGCCGCTTGTAAGAAATCGCGCTAATTTTATGTTATATTTCATACCGGCTGATATAAGCAAAGACGAAGAGGAAAGAAATTTGATATTTAATGAATTAAGCTTGATTTTGGAAAATTTGAGCATAGACGATTTAAACGAAAAATATAATTCAGTTCCGCAAAAATCTTTGGAAGCGCGCCAGCCTTTATTTATCGCTGATAATATTGCCTATGACAAGGCAATGAAATTGTATATATTGTCTGATTTTTGGTTCGGAATCGTCTTGTCAAACCGGACAAATCGTGATTATCTGGTGTATGGTTTGGAAAATGAAGATGAACCGGATGATTATTTTTTTTCCATGTCGCATATTATGGGCTATACCGGAAAAATCAACAAAGAAGAACTTGAGAAGTTTGGCAAAGAATATTTGCCCATTGATTATATTGGGAAGATGGGAATAGAATATTTTTGGGAAAATGAGCTTAAAGGCAAAAGCGGGCGCAAGCAAATTGAAGTTGACGCTTTTCTTAAAGAGAAAAAAATCATTAGCATAGTTGAGCCCGAGGATGGAAATAACTTAGTTTTATCTTTGGATGTTATGGCGCAAACTAAGCTTGAAGAAATTTTAAACAAACATTTGACAAAATTAAAATGCGCTAAAGCGTCAGCAATTGCAATGGATCCGAGTAACGGTGAAATATTGGCAATGGTCAGCTTGCCGGCTTACGATAATAACGCTTTCGCGCGCGGCATATCACAAGAAGAATATAGCGCGCTTGTCAGCCATCCTGATAAGCTTTTGTTTAATCGTTCAATTAGCGGCGAATATCCATCCGGTTCTACAATTAAGCCGCTTATGCTGGCGGCGGCCTTAGAAGAGGGAATTATTAGCGAGCACACAAGTTTTTTAAGCGTTGGCGGTCTTAGAATCGGGGAATGGTTTTTTCCTGATTGGCTTGCGGGCGGGCATGGAAGAACAGACGCGCGCAAGGCAATCGCGCAATCTGTTAATACATTTTTTTATTATATTGGCGGAGGCTATGAAGATTTTCGCGGATTGGGAGTTGAAAAAATCGTTGAGTACGGCAGTTTGTTCGGTTTGGGCGCTCAAATGGGCGTTGATTTGGCCGGCGAGGCAAGCGGATTTTTGCCAAGCAGGGAATGGAAGGAAAGTTATAAAAACGAACCATGGTATATCGGCGATACATATCATTTGGCAATTGGACAAGGGGACTTGCTGGTTACGCCTTTGCAAGTAGCCGTGTTTACGAGCGTTTTCGCGAATTCAGGCAAATTATATCGTCCGCATTTTATAAAGGAAATTTTATCAAGCGACGATAAAGTAATAAGAGTTTTTGAAGATGAGCCCATAAGAAAAGATTTTATTGACCCTTATAATATCCATGTTGTCCGTCAAGGAATGCGCCAGACAGTAACCCTGGGTTCGGCGCGCAGTATGCAGTCGGTACCGGTTGCGGTTGCCGGAAAAACCGGAACAGCCCAATGGTCAAGCAAGAACGAACACCACGCCTGGTTTACAGGCTTCGCGCCCTATGACAATCCGGAATTGGTAATTACTATCCTAATTGAAGAAGGCGGAGAAGGCAGCAGCGCCGCCGTCCCTGTCGCCATGGAATTTTTGGAGTGGTATTTTGGGGAGTACAAAATCAAAACCGTGAAAAAGGCTATATAATAAAAGATGACATTATAGCGTTATAACAACACATACCTTGACAAAATATGAGCAAAATTCTAAAGTAAAAAGAAAATAAACCCTATTTCAAAAAGTAGGAATTCAATGCTAAGCATTATTCGTAATTTATGGTTCTTTAAAAAAGATTTATTGGTTATCAGCAGGCTGCATACTTTTTTGTATGCATTTATTGTAGCTATTGTCGGACACAAATTCACAGAAATAACAAATTGGAAAATTGTTTTACTTAATGCATTCCTTTTTGCCGTAATCGCTTCCAGCATTATGATTTTTAATGACATCATTGACAGAGAAAGTGATTTTATAAGAGGTAAAACTTTTGCATTTCACCAATACAAAATAGTGTTCGTGCTCTGGTTAATTATTTCTGCAGTAGCGCTTATTCTGGCAATAATTTTATGCTTTATTTCTTTTAAAGTGTCATTGTTTTGTTTGTCTATTTGGATAATTGGGATAACATACTCATATTTGCAAAAAATATATATTATCCAAAATATGCTGGTATCACTTTGTTCCGCTTCTCCTGTTTTATCAGGCGCAATATATCAAAAAAATATAAATATTGATATTTGGCTTATTTTTATAAGTCTTTGCCTGGTAATTCTTTCTCGGGAAATACTGAAAGACGCGCAACATAAAAAATCAGATATTGGACACAAAACCACAATCCCAATACAAACAGAAAATAAATATTCAGATACTGTTTCATATGTCAATTTTCATCCGGCAAGTATTTTAATACCCAAGTCAACAAAGGAAAAAATAGACATAAAATTAAAAGGAGAATACATGGAAACACACAAGGTAATAAGCTCATTATTCAGCTATGCTCCGCTTTTTTTAATTCCGGTTCTTGGCTGGCTTGTTTTATTGCCAACAATATTTCTTGCTATGGCAAGTGTTTGCACTTTTGTCTGGCTAATATCGGGCGAACATGAAATAAATAAATGGATGTCCATGGCTAAAACATCATCTAGTTTTGGAATATTCTTTATACCTGTTTTATTATTAATAAAATAGCGACAAAATTACCTCCGTTGAATTTTAACGGAGGTTATTATTTTTTTAAAAATTCACATCATTTTAACATGAATTAATTTACGCTACCCCCCCCCCCAATATTATTTTAAATAAAAACATTTTTATAGTATGTTAAATATTAGCGAAAGTATTAAATTTCCGTATAAAAAATTCAGTAATTAATTCAGTAATTAATATTGCATTAATTTATTTTTAGTATTATAATATACATAGAGTATAAATCTTATATGGAGCTTATTAAAAGTAAGTGGCGTGTTCCGTCATCGAAGTATAAGTAGCTTAAAACGCCCTGCGGGGTGTTTTAAATTTGAATTTTTTTAATTATGCCATATCATAAAAAAATAAAACCAAACCCTATAATTTTTCACTGAAAAATGATATTATAACAGTATAATAATTAATCAAAAAAAATGAAAAAACAATTAACCTCAACAGAAACCATACTGGCTAATCCGGCTCCTTTGGGATTGCTTGGATTTGGGATGACAACGGTTTTATTGAATCTGCATAACGCGGATTTTTTTGCGATGAGCTCAATGATTTTGGCTATGGGTATTTTTTATGGCGGCATAGCGCAAATTATCGCCGGCATTATGGAATGGAAGAAAAACAATATTTTCGGTATGACCGCTTTTATTTCTTATGGTTTATTTTGGCTTTCCTTGGCGGCGCTTTTGATTATGCCAAAGATGGGGTGGGCGGAACCTGCTAGCGCCGGAGCTATGGCGGCTTATTTATTTATGTGGGGATTGTTTACCTCTGTTATGTTTGTTGCCACTTTAAAATTAAATAAAACCTTGCAATTTATTTTCGCAACGCTCACTTTATTGTTTTTTCTTTTGGCTTTGGGAGATACAACAGGTATTAAAGTAATAACAAAAATCGCCGGATTTGAAGGAATTATTTGCGGATTTTCTGCAATTTATTTGGCTTCGGCTGAGATAATTAATGAAATTTATAAAAAAACAGTGTTGCCAGTGTAATTAAGCTTTTAAATCAAAAAAAATTAGAAATATAGACAAGTTATTAGAGCAATATATAAAAAAATATGACCAACAACAAATTAACCCCAAAAATCGGTGTCGGGGTTTTAATTCAAAATAGCAATAACGAAGTTTTGCTTGGCGAGAGAATGGGTTCGCATGGCGAAGGCGAGTGGTGCTTTCCGTGCGGGCATTTGGATTTTGGGGAGACTATTTTTCAAACCGCGGGAAGAGAATTAAAAGAAGAAACAGGGCTTATCGTTGACGGGTTTGAGTTGATTTCCGTTGCCGATGAGCTTAGATATATAAAAAGCGATAATAAGCATTATTTAAATATTGGCATTAAAGCAAAATATAATGGCGGCGAGCCTAAAATAATGGAGCCTGATAAATGCAAAGAGTGGCGCTGGTTTAAATTAGACAGTTTGCCGGATAAAATGTTGGAGGGCGCGGAGCTTACGATTAGAAATTTTAAAGCTGGTAAAATTTATCAGAACAATAATTAATCTTGTTATTTTTTCCAAATTTTATAATTTTTACAAGAATGGCATATTAAAAGTGTCGTTTTTTTATACCTAAAATAAGCTAAAAAATAAATATTTTTAGCACTCTTGACACTAGAGTGCTAAATGGTGTATTATGTTAATAGCAAATAAATTTATACAGCTATGGACGAGAGAAAAGAATTAATTTTAAATACAATTATTAAGGAACATATAAAAACCGGTCTTCCGGTTAGTTCGGGCGTTTTGGTGGAAAAGTATAAATTAAATATATCGCCGGCGACAGCCAGGAATGAAATGGCGGCTTTGGAGG
>JAGLLI010000107.1 GCA_023140595.1 Candidatus Parcubacteria bacterium | reverse complement strand
TTAACAGAATTGACAGTTTAATCGGCTCTTACGGAAATTCATCAAAAAGTCTTATTGCTTTAATAATTTTTATTTTGTTTTATTATTTGGTAATTAATAATCTTAGCGCGAAAAAAATAAAAATATTTTTTTGGACTTTTGTTTCTTCTATCAGCATTTTAACAATATATATCTTGCTACAGCTTAAGGGCTGGTATATTCTTCCTTTTCCATTTGCGAAAAATATCGGCTTTAATCCCTTAGGCTCGCTTTCCGCTGTTACAATGTTTTTGGTTATTTCATTGCCTATTCTTTCGGTTGCCATGGCTCAAGCCAGGGAAATTTTATCAAAAGCCGGTTCAAGTTTAATAATTGTTATAAAGTCTATTTTAGGCTTAGTAATAATCGGCGATTTTGTTATTTTATCTCTTTTAAGCGGTTTTACGTTTTGGCCGATTGCGATTGTTGGCGCGGTTATAGTTCTAATGTTTTATTTGGCAAAAATAATTAAAATCAGCAATAATAATTTATTAATTCCTTTGGGGATATTTTTGATTTTAATAATACTGTTTGTTTTGGGAAATTTTAATTTTACTTCAATGAATCTGCCGGCGGAAGTTAGCCTTTCCAGAGACGCTTCTTGGAATATCGCAAAGGCCGGCTTAATAGAAAATCCAATACTCGGTTCCGGTCCCGCGACTTTTTATTATAGTTTTTCCAAATTTAAAAGCAATGATTTTAATTCATCTCCGCTTTGGAATGTCCGTTTTGACAGTTCTTCAGGATCTTTATTTGAATTTTTAGCTACTGTCGGTTCGCTTGGCGCTTTATCAATTATAATTTTGTTTCTTGTTTCTTTGTCAATTATCTTTTTATCTATAATAAAAACAAAAGACAAGAAAAACGTATCAATTCTTTTAGCGCTTTTTGCCAGTTTTATTTCAGCAGTTTTTTTCAGCTTGCTGTTCGCGCAAAATAATTCATTAATTTTATTAACAGTGCTGATTTCAATTTTCGCGATATCATCAGCTATCGTAATGTACCCGGAAAAATTCAAAGATTTAAAATTATCATTCAGGGCTTCTCCAAAGTACGCGCTAGCGCTAGCCGCTATATTTTTAACAGTAAGCGCCGGCGTTGTAATTCTTTTTACCATAGGACTTAAAATGTATATGGCTGATATTTACGCTAAAGACGCAATGGCGGCAGGGGATATTGATAAAAAAATTGAAAAATTAAATAAAGCCATAAGCCTGTCGCGTTATCAGGATATTTATTATATAAACGCGGCTAGCGCTTATATGGCAAAGGCTAATCAGCTGGCGCTCAGCGGAAGCAATCAGCCAGAAGTGATTAATAATTTAAGCAAAGCAATGGAAAATGGCAGAAAAGCGGTTAGTTTGGCAAAAAATAAAGCAGCCAACAATGAATCTCTGGCGTTAATATATGAAAATGCATCTTTTTTCCACAGAGATGCCTTAACATTGTCAGAACAATCATATCAAAGTGTTATTGAACTTGATCATAAAAATCCAACACCATACCTGCGAATCGCTTTAATCAATATGGCCAGGGCAAACGCGGAAGTGGATGATGAGGAAAAAAAATATTATATTGGCGAAGCAATTAAAAAATATGATGAAGCGATACTGAAAAAAGGCGATTTAGCTGCCGCGTATTACGGAAAAGCAATCGCTTATGAAAAAATGGCTGACGTTGACAACGCTATTGAGAACCTTAAACAAGCCAATTTGGTTTCCAGAAACAATCTTGATTATCGTTTTGAATTAGGCAGGTTATACTTTAACAGGGGGGTTACTCAGCCGAATTTGAGCCAAACCGCCCCGGAACAAATAACCGAAAATGACATTAACCCTGAAATCGCATCTTCGTCAGGAGAACAATTAAGCGTAAAACCAACTCAGGCAACCGGAAACACTGTTAGTAAAAACACTGATATAATCTCAGCGGAACAATTATTTTTAAGTATTGTTAAAAATAATCCAAGCCATGCCAACGCTCTCTACAGTCTTGCTGTTTTGTATCAAAAAATCAATGAAACTGAAAACGCAAAAATCGCAGTCCAGTCACTACTTAATATACTGCAAGATGAAAGCGTAAAAAATACGGTTAGACAGCAGTTTAAGGATATTTTATAGTAATCATTTAGTATAAATTTTAAAAATAGCTTGGAAATCAAAATCCAGGCTATTTTTTTGACCCCGTAAAGAAAAGCTTCTTACGAAATCGGAGGTGTGATATTTTATCGCAGTCGGTGGTTTAATGTCACTTACAAGTGATACCTTTCTACGGGGTTTACTTTTAGTAAAAAATAGCTTAATATATAGATATAAGGAAAATATTTTTCCGAATTTTTATATTGAAAAGAATTAATAAATATTTAAATTTTTTTATGAATAACACAAATAATCCAGTTAGCGCTATCAGTGAAACAGAGGAAAGAAAAAATAAAATTAATGAATTAGAAAAAATAGGCCTAAATCCGTATCCATCCAAGTCTAAACGCACGCATGAAATTTCTAAAGCTATTAAAAGTTTTTCTGTGCTAGTAGAAAACAAAAAAAATGTATTTTTGTGCGGACGGCTGCGCAGTAAAAGAGCGCACGGAAATTTGAGTTTTGCCAACCTTGAAGACACAAGCGGAAATATTCAGATAGCGATTTCAAAAAAAGAAGTAGGAGCGGATAACTATAAACTTTTTAAAAAATTAATTGATATTGGAGATTTTTTAGAAGTAAGCGGAACTTGTTTTTTAACCCACAAAGGCGAGCAAAGCATAATAGCTGAATCGTTTAAATTGCTTTCCAAGGCAATTCGCCCACTGCCTGATAAGTGGCATGGTTTAAAAAATGAAGAAGAGAAATTCAGAAAGCGCTATTTGGATTTATTAATGAACCCGGAGTTAAGGGAAATGTTCAAAAAAAAAGCAAAATTTTGGGAAGTTACCAGAGATTTTATGAAAACAAAAGGTTTTTTTGAAGTTGAAACGCCCACAATTGAAACAACAACCGGAGGCGCTGAGGCAAACCCTTTTAAAACATATCACAAAGATTTTGATTTGAACGTATATTTAAGAATTTCGGTAGGGGAGTTGTGGCAAAAACGTTTAATGTCAGCCGGTTTTGAAAAAACTTTTGAAATCGGACGTGTTTACCGCAATGAAGGATCAGGTCCCGAGCATATACAAGAGTTTACCAATATGGAATTTTATTGGGCTTACGTGAATTATGAAGACGGAATGAATTTGGTTCGTGAACTATATCAAGCAATTGCCAAGGAGGTTTTTGGAACTTATAAATTTGAAGCGCGCGGACATAAATTTGATTTATCAGACAAATGGCCAAAAATAGATTATAGGAAAGAAATTATCAGGCAAACCGAAATGGATGTTTTAAAAGCCACAAAAAAAGAAATAGAAAATAAACTTAAAGAATTAAAGGTTAAGTATACTGGCAGTAGCAGAGAAAGATTAATTGATACTCTATGGAAATATTGCAGAAAATCAATTTCCGGACCGGCGTTTTTGGTTAATCATCCAAAAATCGTTTCGCCTCTTGCGAAAGCAAAAGAAGATAATCCTGAGTTAACCGAAAGATTTCATGTTTTAATCGCGGGCGCTGAAATCGGCAACGGTTATTCCGAACTTAATAATCCGATTGATCAAAAAGAACGTTTTGAAGAGCAAAAAAAACTCTTGGAAGCCGGAGACGAAGAGGCAATGATGCCTGATTGGGAATTCGTGGAAATGCTGGAATACGGCATGCCCCCAACCTGCGGTTTCGGTTTTGGCGAACGCCTATTCGCGTTTTTAGTTGACAAGCCGATTAGGGAAGTCTCTTTGTTTCCGTTGGTGAAGCCGAAAAGAAAGGTTAAAATTAGCTCCAAAGCCAATATTATTAAAAAATAATTGTCATATTATGATTGAACTTATCCAACATAAAAATTTTATATTAAAAAAATTAAAATACAAAATTGACAAAAAAATAAGTCAGAAAATTTTAGAATTGCAGAAAAAATTTCAACAAAAATTCAGTGAAGATGAGCAAAAAAAATTAGCGTTTTCGCAAAAAATTGACTTTGTTTATAACACCACAGCGTTAGAGGGCAATACTTACACTTACGCTGAAACAGAAACATTGTTATCAGGTGTTACAGTTGGCGGACATACAATCAAGGAAGAAGATGAAATACTTAATCAAAAAGAAGCATGGGAATTTACGCTAAATAGCGCCTTGCAAAAACAAAAAATTAAAATAACTGAAAATTTAATTAAAGATATTCATTCACGGGTTGGCAAGGATACCGTAGTTAAGCCCGGACAATATAGAACTGGACGGGTAAAAATAGGCGGAACAAATTATATGCCGCCAAAAACAAATCAGGAAATTGAAAATTTAGTAAGCATTTTTTTAACAGATTTTAATAACTTAAAAATTGACATATATTTAAAAGCGATTATTGTTCATTTTACAATCGCTTTAATACAACCGTTTTTTGACGGCAACAAAAGGACAGCTCGGCTTTTAATGAATTTTGTTCTATTGCAAAACAATTATCCGCTCTTTTCAGTTCCGGTTACAATACGGCAAGAATACATTGAAGCCATGATTTACGGGTATGAAAATTTAGATATTGATAAGCTGGTAAAATTATTGAGTGAGTTGATGGTTGAGGGTTTGGAGGAGATTGTTTAACATTTTTGTCATTCCCGACACACCTTCCTCTTTTTGTCATTCCCGACACACCTTCCTCTTTTTGTCATTCCCGACACACATTTGCCTCGCAGAGAAATTATTAATAAATGATCGGGAATCTTTTTAAAATCAATAACCATAAAATAACCGCCTAAAGATAAAAAAAATAATATATCTATTAAGTTTATATACTAACCTTTATTGTGTAAAACGTCTTATGATAATTAAAGAAATAATACAAATAGGAAATCCTATCTTGAGCAAAAAGTCCAAATTTGTTGCCAATATAAATTCAAAGGAGACACAAAGGGTTATAAAAAACTTGATTGATTCTGTGCGTTATCACGATTTAATTGGAATAGCCGCTTCTCAGATAGGCGAAAAGCTTAGAATATTTGTGACTGAAGTGCGAAAAACAGCTTATCGAAATTTAGAAAAAGATATATTAAGAATTTATATAAATCCAAAAATTGTATGGTCTTCAAAAAAACAGATAATTATTTATGAGGGTTGCGGCAGTGTTGCCTACGCTAAGCTTTTCGCTCCAGTAAAAAGACCGGAGAAAATAATAATTGAAGCCTTTGATGGAGTTGGCAACAAATTCAGACTTAAGGCGGAAGGATTTTTAAGCAGAGTTATACAGCACGAGTACGATCATTTAGATGGTGTTGAATTTACTGAAAAAATAACAGATATGAGAAAAATAATGAGTTCTGAGGAATACAAAAAGATGATGATTTCAAAAATGTAAAAATTGTTAGACATCACGTATGTTATGCGGAATAAAAAATTATTAAAATAAATATGTATAAAGACGAAAATCTTAAATTTTACAAATTTATAAAATTTTTAAATAAATTGAAAGAAGAAAAAAGATTTTTAGGCGTTAAAAATATGAAAGGCGATAATTCCGCGGATCATAGTTGGCGATTGGCAATCATGGTGGTTTTAAACGCTGAATTTTATAAAATAAAAATAAATATTCTTAAGGCTATTAAAATTGCGCTTATTCATGATTTGGTTGAAATTATAGCTAAAGACATAACGCGCGCGGATAGAATAAAAAAGAATATTTCTGATAAAGAAAAAATAAAGCAAGAAAGAATCGCAATGAAAAAAATTATAAAAATTGCTCCGAAAAAAATTGGCAGAGAGATTGAATTATTATGGGAAGAATATGTTGAACGAAAAACCAAAGAAGCAAAAATCGTGGCAAGTCTTGACAAGATTGAAGGGCTAATGACTTTTTTTGAAAAAGGCAAACCGGCAAAATACTACGCGAGTTATATTGCCACTTACGCAAATACATATTTAAAAGAAACACCAGAGCTTAAAAATTTATATACTTGCTTACAAAAAGAAATGAAAGCGTCTTATTTAAAGAATGGCTTAGAGTGGGAAAGAGAATTTGAAAATATATAATTTTAATTTTATAAAAAAATATGCTTCCGAATAAACTACAACAAGGCGATACAATCGGAGTTGTTGCTCCGTCAAAACCGTTTAACCATGAAAGAAAGTTTGAACTGGATAATTTTATTTCGTATATGAATGAACAAAAAATTAAAGTTAAACTTTCTGATAATTTTTATGCAAAAGACAAATATAATGTCGGTGCCGGAAATCCATCTAAACGCGCAAATGACATTAATTCAATGTTTGCCGACAATAATATAAAAGCAATTTGGTGTTTACAGGGCGGAGAACCGGCAAATCAAATTCTTGATTTAATAGATTATGACCTTGTTAAAAAAAATCCAAAATTATTTCTTGGTAAAAGCGACATTGATATTTTATTATTAGTTTTAAACAAAAAAACCGGTTTAATTACAGTTCATTGCTGTGATTCAAAAATTGGCAGTAATAAAGAGTTGGATTTTGATTACACAAAAAAATGGTTTAAAAAACGCTTATTTGAAGGTTCCAAAAAAATTGAACCAAGCGAAGAATGGATATGTGTAAACGAGGGTATGGCTGAGGGAAAAATAATGGGTTGCAATTTAACTTCAATTCTAAAATTAGCCGGCACTGGTTACTTTCCTGATTTTACTAATTCAATATTATTTATAGAAACACATAGAGCAAACGCGGCTAAGCTTGTTTGGAAATTAACACAATTAAAACAAATTGGAATTTTTACTAAAATAAAAGGCATTGTTATCGGAAATAATTTTGGATTTGAAGATGAAAAATTTAAAGTTGAAAAAATTGTAAAAGATTTAACAAGTGAATATAATTTTCCTATTTTAAAAATAAATGAATTCGGACATTATCAACCACACGCATTTTTACCAATCGGCGCGAAAATTAAACTTGACGCGACAAATAAAACGATTGAGATACTGGATAATTTTTTGAATTGTTAAATTTTAAAATTATAAAAATATGATTGAAATATCAAAAGCTGTAATTCAAAAAAATGAAAAATTTCTTATTTTGAAAAGAGCAGACCACTCTAAAAGTTATCCTGGTTTATGGGATTTTGCCGGTGGCAAGCATGATCATGGAGAAACACCTGAAGAATCAGTAATTAGAGAAACAAAAGAAGAAACTGACCTTGATATTAATCCAGGACAAGAAATTAAAACTGTTCACTATCAAGATGAACAATTTAATCTTTTATTTCATTATTTTGTTCCTAATATTACTTCCGGTAAAATAAAAATCAGTGAAGATCATTCAGAGTATAAATGGGTAACCAAAAAAGAAATAAGTTTTTTAAAATTACACCCTGCGGTAAAAAAATATTTTAAATAAAATTAAATAACTTTACACTTTTAACTTTATAACTTTAAGCTAAATTCGTATGCTAAACATAAAATACATCCAAAAAAATAAAGAGAAAATTAAAGAGGCGGCTAAGAATAAAAATATTGACATTGATATTGATTTGTTGTTAAAAATTGATGAAGAGAGAAGGGGATTGCAGACAAAAATTGATGAACTGCGCGCTAAGCGCAATGAATTGGCTAAATCGGCTAAGGGCGGTCGTCCTACTGATGAGCAAATTAAAGATGGGAAAGAGCTTAAAAATAAAGTTTCCGAGCTTGAAGATAGTTTATTTAAAGTAAACACAGATTATGAAAATTTAATGGTTAGAGTGCCAACAATTTCGTCTGAAGATACGCCAATAGGGAAGGATGAGTCGGAAAATGTTGAAATTTTTAAATGGGGCAATCCAACAAAATTTAATTTTGAACCAAAAGGTCATATTGAGCTTGCTAAAAATTTGGATTTATTTGACTTGGAGCGAGGCGTAAAAACAGCCGGTTATCGCGGATATTACGTCAAAAATGAGGCAGTCAGTTTGCAAATGGCCTTGATGATGTTTGCTTTGGAAAAATTAATTCAAAAAGGTTTTATGCCTATGATTCCGCCAACATTGGTTAGGGAATTCGCGTTATTCGGTTCCGGTTATTTTTCCGGTAAAAAATTTGATCCAAAAGTAGATGAGATTTATAAAATTGCCAATGAGGAAATTGGGGCAAATGGCAAGAAAAACAAAGAAGATAAATTTTTAGTCGGTACTGCTGAACCATCGCTTTTGGCTTATTACGCCGGTGAAACGCTTAACGAAGATCAACTGCCAATAAAAATTTGCGGATTTTCCCAGTGCTATAGAAGCGAAATCGGATCTTACGGAAAAGACACAAAAGGGCTTTATCGCGTGCATGAATTTATGAAAGTTGAACAAGTTTGCATTTCCAAAGCTGATATTAATGAATCAGATAAACTGCACAAAGAAATGGTTGAAATTTCAAAAGAATTGCACCAAGACTTGGGTTTACCGTATCGCGTTTTACAAATCTGCACAGGAGATATGGGAACAGGGAAATACAAAATGTTTGATTTGGAAGCATGGATGCCAAGCCGCAACGCTTACGGGGAAACAGGCTCTGCTTCAAATTTTTTAGATTGGCAAGCCAGACGTTTAAATGTTAAATACAAAACCAAAAATGGAAAGAAAAAATTTGTTTATATGCTTAACAATACCGCTTTGCCGACTGTCAGACCGATGATTGCCATTATGGAAAATTATCAGCAAGTCGATGGCAGTATTATTATTCCAGAAATATTAAGAAAATATATGCCCGGAAATATTGAAAAAATAAGCAAAAAGAATTAACAAAAATAATTCAGACTTATGTTTCTGAAAAAATCACATAAAAATAATAAAAAATTTTATCAACGCAAGAAATACACAAATCCTTTTTTTCAAAAATCAAAAAAACAGAAAAAATACTATGCAAACAGCTCAAAAATTCTAAAAATATCTAAATTTTTTTTACTTGGTTTAATTTTTTTTATCGGTCTGGCAATATGGTTTGTTTTTTATTCAAACTATTTTTCAATTAAAGAAATTGGGGTTAGGGGAGGGGATAAAATTAATCCGGAATTAATCAAGGAGGCGGCATGGGAACAAATTAATGATTCATATTTAGTGATTATACCGCAAAGGAACATTTTTATATTTAATAAAGATAAATTAAAGAATACGCTTGAAAATAAATATGTATTTAACAATTTGCATGTTATTAAAAAAATACCAAATAGAATTATAATAGAATTTAATGAGAAAGAATACGCTTTAATTTTGCAAAGCGGGGATAGGTATTATTATTGCAGCGACAAAGCCGAAATAATTTCAGAAATTGATAATGTTATAGAAATAAGCCAAAAAGATTATCCGATTATTGAAAATTTAATTGAGCGAACAAAAATAGAACAAGAACAAATTGATTATATTTTAAAATTATTTCAAGAATTCAAAAATTATGAAAAAGAATTTAAAATAAATAAATTTATTATTGATGAAGAATTAAATACTGTTAAAGTTAAATTATTAGACGGTCCCAAAATATTTTTTAACACTAATGGAGAGATAGAAAAACAAATCAATAAGGCAGTAATAATAAAAAATGAAAAATTAAAAGAAAGTTTTTTCACTAAAGAGTATATAGATGTTAGGATTGGAGATAGTATTTATTATCGTTAATAAAGGCGCTAACATTAAGTAAAATATATTTATTTTGTTTAATGTTAGCTAAAATAACAAGATATGGAAATCGCTTTTAAAATTGTATTTGTTTTAGCCGTAATTGTTTTTTGTTTGGCAACAATCGGATTTTTTTTGCTGTTTGTTAAAATATTTTTTATGTTTACAGGAGAGTTTAGTTTTTTTGGCATACATTTTAGTCCGACTGAATTAAGATAACAGTAAAATTTGAATTATTAAATTATTATATTTTTTAATGATACTTCGCTTAATCTACATTATGCGAAGTATTATGTGAAGGTAATCTGGGTCGTGAAATATAACTAATCTTAGCCTCTTTTTCGTCGTAATAACAATTTTTACAACAAATGCAAAAATCAAAACCAATAATTGGATATTTAATTGACTATCTTGATTTTTTGGAAATTGAGAGGGGGCTTTCCGTGAAAACTCAGGAAAATTATTCTCGTTTTTTAAATAAATTTTTTAATTGGTTGAGCGATAACAACTTGGATAAATTAAAACCGGAAAAGTTAAATGATAAGCATATTTGGAAATATCGTATTTTTTTATCCAGGCACATTGATCAGCGAACAAAGGCCACTCTTAAAAAATCAACACAGAATTATTATTTAATTGCGCTTAGGAGCCTGTTGGATTTTTTTGTTGAAAAAAAAGTCAGTTCTCTTTCCCCTACTTCCATTAAATTGGCCAAAGATAAATTACAAAGAGAAGTAAAATTTTTAAAACTGGAACAGTTAGAAAAGCTCTTGCTCTCCCCTAATATGTCTACCGCAATTGGCTTAAGAGATCGGGCAATTCTTGAAACCTTATTTTCAACCGGACTAAGAGTTGCCGAACTTGTTGCTTTGAATCGCGAACAAATTAAAATTCCAAAAATTGCCAATGAAATTGAACTATCAATTACCGGCAAGGGCGGAAAAGTCAGGACTGTTTATTTTTCCGCGCGCGCTACCAAGGCTTTAAAAAAATATTTGGATAAACGTAATGACATTGACGAGGCTTTATTTATAAATTATAAGCCGGGAATTGAAAAAAATAACGCGGAGCGCCGTTTAACCGTAAAGAGTATTGAAAATATTGTAAAAAAATATATTAAAATTTGCGGTCTGCCGATTGCGTCCACCCCGCATACGCTCAGGCATTCTTTTGCCACTGATCTGCTTGCCCAAGGCGTTGACCTGCGCATGGTGCAGGAATTTCTCGGTCATCAAAATATTGCCACTACGCAAATTTATACACATGTGACTAATAAACAGCTTAAAGATATTCACAGGAAAGTTCATGGCGGGCGGAAAATGAAGGAATAACCCCGCCCCTCGCGAGGAGCGGTGTTACGGCAAATAGCCCAAAGGATCAACCGGAATTCCGTTTAGCCTTACCTCAAAATGAAGATGCGGACCGGTTGTCAAGCGGCCGGCTCCGGGAGTTCCCGGAATCCCTCCGGAAAGAGCGATTTTTTGGCCTTGCACCACGTAATCATCTTCTTTAACATAAGCTTTGGAAACATGTCCATATACAGTAGACAATCCGTCGCCGTGAATAATCATAATGTAGCCATAACGCGCGGTATTATCTACTCTTACCCTTGCAACATATCCTGAAGCGGCCGCCATAAGCGTACTCCCCTGTCTTGCGCGAATATCAGCGCCCGGATGTTCAAAAATATGGCGAAACGGATAATCAGGATCATGAAAATAAGCGGTAATAATATTTTTTTTAACAGGCCAAGTTAAGCCATTGTCATTAAATTCTAACTTTTTTCCTTCAAGCTGGGCTAATTTTGCCCGAGCCAATTTTTCCATACTGGCGATTTCAGCTGCCGTGTCTTCCTGCTCTTGCTTTGCGCGTGTCAAGAGTCGTTGATATTCGCGCTCGGATTGCCCGACTTGCGAAAGGATATGGACTTTATTTTCTTTTTCACTTGCCAGTTTAATCTTTTTTTCTTCCAGTTCTTGTTTCATTTCGGCTAACTCTTCGCCTTTGCGCGTTAAAACTTTTTGCTCTTTTTCCAGCTCTCTTTTTAATTTTTCCAAATTTCCCAAACTTTTATCCAGACTTTCATTTATATCCTCCAAATATCTTACTTGTGTTAAAAATTCCGATAATGACTTATTTAAAAGCATTATCTCTAGTGTATTAACATTATCGCGTTTTTGTATTAAGCGAATAACATTAGCGATTTGTTTTTTTTCTTTTGCAATATCCTTGTCTTTGTTTACGATTTCCAAATCGGTTTTTTGAATTTCCAATTTAACGCGGTCAATGTCAATTTCAACAAGCTCAATATCCAATTCGGATTTAGCTAAACGATTATCTAAAAGCGCCAATTGATTATTTAGCGTGGCTTTCTCTTGCTGTTTTTCCTTAATTGCTATTGAATATTTTTCCTGCTTTTGCTGAATTCGCTTAAACTCGCTTTTTTTATCTGAAATATCATTGTTAATCTGTTTAACTTCCCGATTAAGCATGCTCGCTTCATTAGAGTCTGCCTGCCCGATTGCTACGGAACCTGAAAACAACAAAAAAATCAATAAAATTATAATAATATTAGCAATTTTTTTAAATATTTTATTTTTCATGGGGTTATTTAAATTCTATTTTTTTATATCATAAATATAGCATAATTTTGAATAAAAAAAAAGCGAGATAAATTTTTCGCTTTTTTATATGATAAAAAATTAAAATAAATCAACAGCATCTTGAATTTTTTCCAAACTTTCCTCTTTTCCTAAAACAAAAGCAACTTCAAATGGTCCCGGGCTTTGTTTTTTGCCAGTTAAGGCGACTCTTGTCGGCCAAAGATAATCCCCTACTTTTAAATCATTATCTTTTAAATATTTAATGATTATATTTTCAATGCTTTTTTTTGTCCATTCATTTTCCGAAATTTTTTCTAAAATATTTTTTATAATTTCTAAATTCTTTTTGCAATCCTCATCTTTTTGTTTTTTCCAAATCAGCATATCTTTTGGATAATTTAATTTATCAACAAAGAAAAATTCAGTTAACTCCCCTATCTCAGATAATTTTTTAAGCCTTTCCTGCTCAGTGGAAACAACATTTCTTATAAATTCATCCGTCTGCTTGTTTTTATCAGAGGTTTTTTTAATATTATTTGCTAAATAGGGATTAATAATTTCAACTAACTTGTCCAAATCCATTTTACGGATATAATATCCGTTAAAATAATCCAATTTTTCAATATCAAAAATTGCAGGAGAAGTATTCATGTTTTTATATTTAAACATTTTCTCCAAATCATCTAAAGTGAGTATTTCATTGTCACCCTTTGGATGCCAGCCAAGAAGCGCGCAAAAATTTATTAAAGCTTCAACCAAATATCCTTTTTTCAAATAATCCTCAACAGCCACATCGCCTTGTCGTTTGCTCAATTTACCACCACCCTTGTTTAAAGTTAAAGGAATATGAATAAATTTTGGTGGTTCCCAGCCAAAATCTTTGTAAAGCAAAATATTTTTGGGAAAACTCGGTATCCACTCTTCACCTCTGATAACATGGCTAATTTCCATTAAATGATCGTCCACTATAAGCGCGAATTGATAAGTCGGCATGCCGTCTGATTTAATTAAAACATGATCTTCCAATTCGCTTGCTTGAAATTTTATTTCACCTCTAAGCTCGTCATTAACAATTACTTCGCCTTCAAGCGGCATTTTTTGCCTAACTACAAATTTTTCGCCTGAATTTATTTTTTTTACAACTTCTTCCGCGCTCAAATTCCTGCAACAGCGATCATAACGCGGCGACAATTTTTCTGCTTGCTGTTTTTCACGCATTTTCTGCAAACGCTCAGGACTGCAAAAACAATGATAAACTTTCTGCTCATCAAGAAGTCTTTTAATATATTTATTATAAATTTTTTTTCTTTGGCTTTGGATATACGGACCATAATCCCCTCCAATGCGCGGTCCTTCGTCAAATTTAAAACCTAAACGGTCTAAGGTATTATAAAGTTTTTCTTCCGAACCCTCAACATAACGTTTTTGGTCTGTATCTTCCAGCCGTAAAATCATCTCGCCATCAAATTCTTTAGCCAGTAAATGCGCAAAAAGCGCAGTTCTTAAACTGCCGATATGCAAAAATCCTGTTGGGCTGGGCGCAAAACGCGTTCTAACTTTTTTATTAGACATAATTATTTTAAATTTTTATAAGTATTTTCATCACGCTTACATATATCAACCAACATAATTGAGCCATCGTATTTCCAATAAAACAAAACTCTGAATTTGCCGACACGAATGCGAAAGTTTTTTGAATCCTTGATTTTTTTTATTTTAGCAGGATTTATTTTTCGTTCTTGCGTTAATCTGATCTGTTTTAAAATATCTTTTTTTTCAGTCTTTGAAATTTTTTTAAAAAATTTTTCAATTTTATTCATCTATTTCTTCTATCATTTTTATAAAATCTTCTGCCGGTATACCCTCTCCGTTGTTGTCTCTGATTGCGTCAAAAATTACGGTTTCGTTTTTAGGACGATTTTTTCTAATTTTTTCATATTCTTTCATTCTGGCCAATCTATTTTCTTCTTCCATTAAAATTTCATTTACATTGACAGGTTTTATTTTTATTCCGTCTTTTTTACGAATCATTATAAATTGATCAGTTTTAAATTCCCGCAGCCATTTAGCAGGCAAAGTAATTTGCCCTCTTGAAGTAGCTTTAACTATTTTTTCCATATGTTTAGTTTAATTTAAAAATAAGAAATTCTTATATTCTTACTTTATTATATATTTTTAATGTTGTCAAGCAACCCCAAATATTTCCCAGTCGCCTCTTTTCGGCATTCATGGATAACATCCAAGACTTTATTTTCCTCAACCCAGCGCCAATTTCTATGTTCCCAAAAATTTATTTTAATATCTGTATCTTTTCCAATAAATTTCGCGATATACAGGCTTTGTTTTTGTCCTTTGTATCCTGTGTATTCGCGCGCGTTTTTTGCATATTTTTCACCTTCATTTCTTTGTCCGAATTTATACTTATAAATATTTTTATAAGTTTTGATAAATTCAAATTTACTACAATTAATTTCCTCGCCCAGTTCTCTATTCCCTGCCGTTTTAATATCCTCGCCATCTGTTCCGCCTTGAGGAAGCTGCCAATGATTAAAATCATTCTTTCTTTCCACCAGTAAAATATATTTTTTGTTATTTTCATTTTTATATAAAAGACAAGCAACGTTTTGACGATATAAAAACGGCAAAACAAAGCGCCAGCGTAAAAATTTATAAGTAAATTTAATAACCGCGTTATAAATTCTTTTGGTTCGTTTATTTGAATATTGTTGATTACCAAGCCGCCACAGCCACTCCATGCCTAATTTTCTAAAAACATAAGGAGCGCGCTTAATTTTTTTGGTTAAAAAATCAAAAGCTCCTCCTACCCCAAGCGCCAGCTTGATTGAATTAATTTTACGGGCATTATGATAAATAAATTTTTCCTGTGATGGCGCTCCAAACAAGCAAAATAAAATATCCGGCGCGAAATCATTTATACCCCAATGGCACTTCCTCTGGGGCATTTTTTTATTAATTATTTTTTGCCATTCGCCTCTTTCGCGCGAAACATCAATTACCATATATTTTAACCCTGAAAATTTAGCAGACAACATTTTTTCAATATCTTTTTTGCTTGACAATCCTTTTTGCCAGTTAACTATCAATATTTTCTTGGATTTTTTTTGCGCTATTTTTAAAATATTATGGACTAAGCCAGCACCGGTAATTCGTTTAATATTTTTACCCAGCGCTATACCCGCGAATTTCAAGCCAATGCCATCTGGAATTGAATAATCGGCTTTATTTAATATATAAAAATACTCCTCATCTTTTAACGCGCGCAAAATTATTTCCGGATTAGGAGTTGTTAAAAATTTAAAATCATTTT
>JAGLLI010000106.1 GCA_023140595.1 Candidatus Parcubacteria bacterium | reverse complement strand
CGCCTTGTTTTTCAAGCTCCATAAACGGCTCCAAAACCGCGTCATGCTCTACAAGACTGGTGATAACATGCATATCTTGATATTTTTTTCCTTGCTTAATCAAGGCGTTAATAACGCCTTTTATTGCCAGATTATCAGACTCGGTCGCGCCTGACATAAATATTATTTCATCAGAATCGCAATTCAAAAAATCAGCCACTTGCGAGCGCGCTTTATCAACGCCTGCCAAAGCCTCTTGTCCAAAGCTATGAATTGAAGAAGCATTGCCGAAACAATCGCTAAAATAAGGCTCCATAGCCTTAAAAACTTGCTTGTCAACCGGCGTGGTAGCGCTATGGTCAAAATATATTTTCATAATAAAAAATTAATATTCATTAAATACCCACAACCTCTTTAACTTCAGGCACAATCTTTTTAACTTCTGTCTCGATTCCTTGTTTCAAAGTAATCTGCGCCATCGGACAGCCAACGCACATCCCGGCTAAACGCACTTGAACTTGCCCTGTCTTTTCATCCCATTTAACAAATTCAACATCACCGCCGTCAGCTTGCATTCCAGGACGAACTTTATCCAAGGCTTTTTTTATTTTTTCTTCAATATTGTTTTGCATATTATTTTAAATTTTAATTTTTTAAATAATTCTTAATAGCTTTATGCAAAGCGTCAACTCCAAGCATTGAGCAATGCACTTTTGGCGCTGGCAAGCCGCCAAGATCTTCAACAATATTATCTTTATTGATTTTAAGCGCCTCATCCAATATTTTTCCTTTGGCGATTTCGGTTAAAGCCGAAGATACGGCAATCGCGGCGGCGCAGCCCAATGTTTCAAATTTTATATCTTCTATAAATTCTTCTCCTGATTTTTTCCGCCCTATTTTCAAATACATTTTCATAACATCTCCGCAAACAGGATTTCCTTCTTTGGCAACCGCGTCAGGATTTTTCATGCTCCCTTGATTGCGCGGATTTTTAAAATGGTCTAAAACTTTTTTTGAATATGGCATATTTTAAAATTAATAAATAAAAACTCCCGTTCCAATAGGTGTCCAATTGTAAATTATTTCAGCCGAGTCCTCTCCCAGGCGAATACAGCCATGAGATGCCGGCTTTCCCAAGTGGTCTTCTCCCTCGCGATAACCGTTTGGCCAAATCGGCAATTCGTGGATGCCGATGCGTCCGGAATCAAGCCCGAGCCAATACGGCATCCATAAACCGTAAGGCGACCAGGCTTTTGGGCTTTTGCTTGCCACTTTATAATGCTTGCGCGGAGTTGAATTATTAATTCCGCTTGAAACCGGAAAAGCTCCCATCCGCACGCCTCCTAAAAAATAGCTTAATTCCTGTCTGTCTATATTTATTTCAATCCGCTTGCCAAGCAAAACCCTGCCTTTGTTTAATGGATCGTAGCCGGCCTTGATTTCTTCATAATCGGAAAAACCGTCGCCGTCAGTATCACTATTAATCAAACTGGTGTGAAAGCTTAACTCGTCTTTATCAGACAATCCGTCTTTGTCATGATCATTGTTTTCCAGCCTTACTGCCTTTGGATTATGCGGCGAATAGCCGGTATTTAACTCAAGCCAATCAGAATAACCGTCTCCATCAGTATCCGGATTATTAGCATCAGTAAAATAAATATTTTCCTCGTCTATGTCCGGCACGCCGTCCCAATCAGAATCAACCAAACCATTAGCAAGGGCAATGCTTGGTAAAAATATTATTAAAGTTATAGTTAATACAAATTTCATTATTATTTATGAATTTGTAATATCAGGCTAAAATAGCCAGTATTTATACTTTAACATATTTTAAAAATGCGTCAACAAATATTTTTATCTAACACAAATATTTTTAACTGGTTTATTTATTTAAAAAACCGCCCCGCCTCTTGCAAAAGGCGGGGCGGTTTTTCAACCTAAGAACTACGCAGATACGGCATGCTCTTGAATTTTTATTTCCAAAATTTTTAATTTCTCTTTTATTTTTTCAACCTCTTTGTTAATAGCAATAATATCCTCATTTTCAGTATTAATTAATATATTTAATTTTTTTTACGAATTTTTTCTTTTTAGCACAAATGTGAAACCGCTAATAATGCTAAGAGATAATAGCAGGATCATAAGCTCTTTTACGTTAAATCCTGTTTCCGCCAATACTTTAACAACTCTTACTTCCAAATCGGCTTTAGCGCTTATTTCTCCATGATTTAATGCGCTTGCTTTTGCGATATTGGTATAAATCATCGGTTTTGCGTTTACGTCAACATCAATTGAGTAAGCAATTTCCTTGGCTTTGTCTTGTTCAATATCACCTAAATCCCATGTTTTGCTATTATTTTTCTCATTATTAAAATACAAGCCCGACGGCAGTATATCAATAAGAGATACGGAAAAGGCCGTTAAATTGCCTATATTGGTTATGATAACTTTATATTCAATGTCCATATCTCCCGGATTGGCAAATTCTTTTGCTATTAATTTTTCTATTTCAAGTATTGGCGCGCCCTCCTCGCCCAAAACAACAACTGGATCGCAGCATTTCGCCATATTAAAATTTAATTCCTTTCCATGCACATCAGGAGAGGCGCTGGAAATAGGCTTAAAGTAATAATTAACGCCTTCAACTAAGCCGTCAATAACCACAGAATGGTTAGTAACTTTATCCATATTTTTTATTGTGGAAAACTCATAACCGTAATTTGGAGCCGCGCCGATTGAAATTTGATTTTCTATTCCATAAACTACGCGGCTGGTCGCGTGTTTATTCGTGCGCCAAGTAATAATCGCGGAAGTTTCCGACAAGCATGTTATTTGCTGATCGTGAATTTTCAAAGGCGGGGTGCCACCATAACCAAAAGCTGTTTTTGTATTTAAAAATTCACCATTGCCAAGATTGCCTGAAAAACAAATAATCGCGATAACGGCTAAAATACTGAAAATAATATTAGTATTTATTTTTTTTATAAATTTTAACATATTTTGATTCTTAAAATTTCTCAAATATCAAGTATAATTAGGCTAATAACAGCAAAAAAAGACCTTAAGTAAGCCCTCCTTATATTATTTTATATGCTATTTTGCTTTAATATAAACAAATTATAGCACAATTTTATAAAGTGTCAAGCTTTCTTTTTGATAAATAACATCTAATAAGTCTGACTTTAAAAATTCGTATTCAAATATATCATTATCAATTAAATCATCAGTAAAGATAATATATTTGATTTCCAAATTATTAAAAAATTTAATTTTTTCATCAGGCGTAAAATAGGCGCTGGCTATTATTCTTTCTATTTCCTCACTTTGAATATGCCCTTCTTGGCTAACAATTTTGCCAAGCTCCATATTATAGCTCTGTACTATTTCTTTGTCAAAATAAAGCTTTGCCGGATTTGCCGTGATCAGCTTTTTATTAAAATTTAAAGAAAAATACTGATGCCATGGCAAAAATAAAACTTTAAAATCATCATCATCGTTATTTAATATTTGATTAGCTTCTTGCCAGCTTTGCGGATACTGAACCGGCTCTATCTGTCTTGCAAAACCGCCGAGCATTGGATAAGCGTAAAAAACCGGAATTAAAAATAATATTAATAAACATAATTTTAAAATTTTAGTTGCTTTTTCTTTTGCGAATTTTGCTAAAAAAACAAATCCCAAACCGCCAAAATAAGCATAGACTAGGACAAGCAAGCCTGAAAACTTTTGCGTATCGCGAAAACCGCGCCAAATCCCTATATTCTCAAATAGCCATAAATTTAAACTCTTAAAAATCGTCTCAGACAAACCGCAAGAGAAAATAAAGCCAAATAATCCTAGCACGGCAAAAAATATCGTTTGTTTGCGTGTTTTTCTATTTTTAAGTCCGTCTGCCAATCCAATGGTAATAATTCCTATTAATAAAATAAAAAGTCCAGTCCACAAAGCAAAATTATCTTTTGGCCACAAAAAATAATCAGCCCATGGCTCTCGCTCTCCCCAAAATCCATACAACGCAAGCACATTTATTTCAACTCCCAAACGCGCGTCATCAGCGGTTTTAAACGCGTCCCAATGCTCTTTTGTGAATGTGTTGACGACAGACTGTTCAGCGCGCGTTGCATAAGGCGCAATCCAATAAAAACTTAAAAGCAAAAACATGGATCCGCCGATTAAACAGCATTTTAATATTTTTTTTATTTTTTTCATGTCTTGTTTAATCATCGCGGAAATAACTGTGTAAAAAATATAACCGAATAAAATCATAACAGCCATTACCAAAAAATGAAGCGAAAACATTCCGATTAAAAACAGCCAAAAAAACAGCTTTAATCCTTTTTTTATTTTTGGTTTTTTAACAAGTCTTAACAAACAAAGAATAAATGGCGGCAAAAACGCGTAAGCAAACAAATGCATCCAATGTCCCGCTAAAAATCTTTCATAAACAAACGGATTAACAGTATAAAATAAACATGCCCAATACCTTGCGCCAAACTTTTTCGGAACAGGCAAAAATTTAAAAGCAAAATATCCAATGCAGAAAAACAAAGCAATAAGCATTATTTTTTGTATTACCCAGCCTTCCATAAATAAATTTAAAAATTTCATTAAATATTTAATGGGCAAATCGTTATAAAAACCATTAGGGCTATGCAGTATTTTTATGTTTGGCGCAAATATCATATCTTGCGTAAGAATATATCCGGGCTTTAGCATTTGCCAAAAAATAAATGCGATTCCAATAAAGAATATTAATATTTTGCTATTTTTTATTTTCTGCTTTATTTTTGCGTATGTTTTCGCGTGATGTTCATACATGAATATTAATAAATTAACAGCCGTCAAAATTAAAACTACCGCTGTCAAAGCAATCGCCGTTTGCTTGCTTAAATCGCGAAGATTGAAAATAAAAAAATACAATACAATTACCGCCACGTTAAAAGCTATATGCGATTTGGAAAAATAAGAATTTTTTTTGCTTAGCTTTTGCTGTTCCAACAAATCATTAATATTGCATTTAATTTTTTCTTTTAATTTTGCGTCTACAGGGCTGATTTGCTTTTCAGTGACTCCATCTGGATTTTGCTTAAATTCTATAATTTGCAAAATAACTCCCATAGCCAAAAAATAATAAGCGTAAACCGCCATTATTTCCGCTATTTCTTGTTTTCCGCCTGCCAATAAAAACGGGCAAATAATTAAGCATAAAAGCGCCAGCGCGATAATAACCCGATTTTCCCATTTATAAAATAAAAAGGAAAAAAACAAAACCCAAAGCAATGCCGCGCTTAAGCTTATTTTCCAAAAAATCAAAGCGAAAAAAATTATAAGAAGTCCGCCGTATGTTTTCTTTTTTTTAATATCAACTATAGCGCGTTGCACGCTTTTTATCATCCAAAAAACAACAAAAATAATAGCCTGTTTTATGTTGGTGGAAATATAACAACTTAAATTGGAAAGTTTATAAAATTTAATTGTGTTTTCTTTGTTTATAGTCATAAAGCTAAATAAACACAGCTACTTTTGTTTAACTTAAATAATATTTTTTCTCCTAGTCTTGCTTTAATATGATTTAATTTTAATAAGTAATTTATTAATACGGTTGATAACCGTAGCACAAATGTTAAAAAATGTCAATTTTTTGACAATTTTTTATCCTTGTGATAAATTAGAATAGGAATTTGTTACAAAGTACCCTTTGGGTAAAAATATGTTAAAGAAAAAAATAACAATTTTAGTTTTAATTTTAGCCGTGGTGACGGTTGTTTCGGGGTGTGGTAAAAAACAGTCGAAAATAACAACGGGTAATGAAATTATGAACAGTCAGCAAGACAACAAAGAACAAAATCAAGCCACAATAATATTGGAAGAGGAAAATTGGAAAAATGTAAGAAATATTTTTTTTTCAACTGTATATGATTCCAAAAATTGGAATGAATATAAAAGTGAAAAAAATAACGTAATATTAAAATATAAAAAAGATTGGGTGTTAGCAGATTTAGGAGATATTTTTGTTGGTCCCTCTGGATGGAAAGTATCTTATGAGCATGGAGAAAAAAAAGAAATTACTTACTTTTCAATTAGTACTAAAAAATTTAAAACGGAAACATCTATCCAGCAAATTTTAGATTATTATAATAAAAATAATATTTATAAAGAAAGTTATGTAATTTATAATGATAAAAAATCTATTTTATTAACTTTTGATGAAAATAATATAATTATTTTATGCCCATTTGCTGATGAAGTGACAAGTATAGCGACTAAAAACGCAAATTTACTTGAGGTTAAAGAGGCTTTATCTGGTATAATGTTTATTAACTAAAAAAAAGGGGGGGGTGATAATCATTAATTCAAAATCGTTCATTACAAAAGAATATTAGTAAAATTAAAGTTCAGGATTAAGATGATTTATGCAAGAAGTTAAGAAAGAAAAACTGAAAACAGATTAAAACAAGAAAGGATAAGACATGAAAAGTATAAAAAAAATCAGTATTGTCGTATGTATTTGGCTATTAACATCTACTGTTACTGTTTTTGCCGCTCAATTAATGCTTCCTTTTGAAGGAGGTTCTACATGGACATGTAATCAAGAAAACAATGACACACCAACTCACACAGGAAATCTTTTGTATGCTTGGGATTTTAATATGGGCATTAATGACTTAGGGGAACCTGTGTTGGCACCAGCAGACGGAGAAGTTGTTTATGCAAGAAACAGTAATACGGCTTGGGGTAAAGTAGTTATTATTGATTATGGCGATGACACATGGGGTAAATTAGCGCATCTTGAAGATATTAATGTTTCTGAAAATCAAAATGTTATTCAAGGACAACAAATTGGAACATGTGGCGGAACAGGTGGATGGAGTCCTCATATTCATTATCAAACACAGTCAACAGGCGATATCAACGGATCATCAATCCCATCCACATTCCTTGACGCAGAAGAAGCAGACGGCATACCAAAATTAAACGGATATTACACTTCCCTGAACACCTATAATCCATACAACAATTTCAAAGTTGGAAAATTTGCGTATGACTGGGAAATTGAACCATGGGGAACGTCTTTCGGCAGTTATTTTGCTCCGTATTCAAGACCTTTCGCGATAACCTATCACCATGAAGGCGGTTTAAATTCGCTTGGACATCCGGCTGATGAAGTTCATTTACTGACTGCTCTTGAAATTCCAGGGTATAATGCCAGTCTTAATACGGATGCTTGTTATATTCAGAATATTCAAAACACCAGCGGCGGCGAACCGTGGTTAACATTAGTTCTTAATCCGTATGTTTGGAATATTAGAATGAATTATCTGGGCGTAGTTTACCCGATTCAAGGACAAATTCGCGATTATTGGCGTTTATATTATTCCGAATATGGTCCGCCGGTAAACAATGAATATACAGAGATAGTAAACGGTAAACTGTATGTGGTTCAATGGTTTGAAAAAAGTGATAATGACTTTTTAAAAATTACTTATGACACAACAGATGGATCATTTAACGATCCAGAAACAGCAAGTATTGCGTATGGCGACCATTTAAATCAATCAGTATGGGACAACCTCGGTTGTCCGAACGGCGACTGCGGTGTTGGCGGCGGCGTAGACCCAATCCCAAGCGACGACTACACAATCAACCGTTCAACAACCTGCAAAGACATTCAGCCAAGCGATCCGTGGAATCCGATAAGCGAAACAACATTATTTTATAATGATGATAGCTATGTTTGCTCATGGATTCATCTGGACAATATCTATAAATCATTAAATATTAATTGGAAATGGTATAATCCTAACAATATTCTTGTTAGCGAATCCAGCTATACAACAGATGATCCCGCAAGCTATGGTTATGACTATTGGGATTGGTATAAAAGTTGGAGTAGTTTGAATATTATTAATGCAAACAGTTATGGTCAATGGCATGTTGATATTTACATTGACGGCCAAAAAGTAAAAACAAATTATTTTACTTTAACCATTGACTTAAGCGCTCCAACAGAACTAACAGCTGAAACAATCAGCGAATCACAAATCAATTTAAGCTGGAACTCGGTGTCAAACGCGACCGGCTATAAAATTTATCGCGATAACGCATTGATTACCACTTTAACAAATACCACTTATTCTGATACAGTATTATCGGACAATACACAATATTGCTATAAAGTTAAAGCTTACTACGGCAATATGAATTCTGACTACTCGGATCAAATTTGCGCCACAACACAAACAGCGGAAATACCGTTTCCAATAGCCGATTTTACGGCTAACCCAACATCCGGAGATGCCCCGCTTTATGTGGTGTTCACAGATACTTCAACAGGCGAAGGAATTTATCAATATAATTGGATTTTTGATGACGGGCATACTTGTTCAACCCAAAACGCAACCCACACTTTTCAAAACGCGGGAACATATAACGTAAGACATCAGGTAACCAATGCCAGAGGATCAAACACAAGAATAAGGCAAATTAATGTTTATGTTCCTGACAATTGTCCTGATGATCCAAATAAAACTGAACCGGGAATTTGCGGATGTAACGTTCCTGATGTTGATACCGATGGTGATGGAATAGCTGATTGTGGTGATTTAGACGACGACGACGACGGAATGTTGGACTCTTGGGAAGAGCAGTATGGCTTTAACGGGTCATACAGAATACTACCGT
>JAGLLI010000105.1 GCA_023140595.1 Candidatus Parcubacteria bacterium | reverse complement strand
GAAGTGTCTATGTTCCAGCTTAAAATATCTCCGTCAGGATCGCTTGCTTCTATAAGACCTAGGTATTCCTCGCCTGAATATCCTATTGGCAGATTTATTCCTTTAAATATCGGCTGGCTATTGGCGATTTTATTGTCAATATTGATTGATTCTGATGAATCGCATGCTCCGCTTCCGACTCCTGAAACATATCCTGATTCCATAACAGCGCAAACCTCATAACTTTCTCCGTTTTTCGCGGAGCTATATACGTATATTTCACTTCCGACCGGAAGATTCATAGCCGAGTCGCTTAAATCAGTATCCGCGAACTCTTTATTCTGCTCATCCCAGCAAGTAATCGGATTAAAGCGGTCATCACCGCAGTCCCCGAGCTTGTTGATCGGATCTTCCGACAGAACGGTTTTTAATTCTTGAGCTAGCACGCTTTGCCAGCTTGGCCAGGCTGATATTGTTTTATTTGGCAAATACGACCCCGCCCTAATAGACGGATAACGGTTATTTTCCTTTTTGTATTGCGCCAATAAATCTTTCATATCAGCCAAGTCTGCCAATCTTTTAGTATCGCGGATTATTTCCGATTTATCGCTTAAACAATATTCGTTTATGGGACAAGCAAAATCAATTACGCAAACAATGGAATCGCTTTCATTGCATTGCCCCGGATCTGAAATATTTGTGTTAAACTCCCAATGAGATAAAATCCTGGAAAAAATATCCTGCGTTGTTGCCCCTGCTTCTTGATTATATAGAATAAGATAAATATTCGTGTAAAGATTTCCGTCTTCCGCTATATTTGCCGCGTTGACATAAACTGTGCGGCCGTCGCGAACAGCGCCGTAGCCGTCAACAATTAATGACTGGGGAGAACCTGAAAATCCTTGTTTTTTATACCAGCGCAAAGCGCTATAATGCTCAGGGTTGGGGATAACGCGGATTGCTATCGCGTCCGAGGAAACTTTGGCTTGAACCGGAACAATAGAAAACATTTTAAAATTAAAATTGTTTAAACAAAACAAAAAAAAGCCCACAATAATAAAACCGGCAATAAGCTTAATGGATTGCTGAAAATAATTAAACATAAAAATTATTCTTTCTTTATTTAATTATAGCATAATTCTTAAAAAAATAAAATACCGACAAAAAGCCAGTATTTTTATTATGCCCGCGTACAGAGACAGCTTCCGAACTTTTCTTTGCTAAAACTTGCAGCTATGGACATCTGTCCCTCTATAAATCTTAAATCCGTTAAAATAAATTTAAACGCTTTATTAACCCTTAATAACCGCTAAAGGTGAGAGTTCTTTAATTACTTCAACTAAATCCCTTTGGTTTTTCATTACGGTTGAGATATTTTTGTAGGCGCCGCTTGCTTCGTCTAAATCTTTTTTGCCGCGAATTGCGTGTATTACGCCCAATTGATTAAGCTTATTTGTTTCTTTTTTTAAATCTAATTTGCGTATCGCTTCTTTCCTGCCCATAATTCTTCCGGCTCCATGAGAGCAGGACTCAAAACTTTCCTTATTGCCCAAACCCTTTACTATGTAGCTTTTTGATCCTTGCGAACCGGGCACAATTCCAAACTCTCCTTTTTTAGCGCTGGTAGCGCCTTTTCGATGAACAAAAACTTTCTCGCCGAAGCTCGGCTCTTCACTGGCATAATTATGGGCAATATTAATAAAATCAGACCAATCTATTTTTTCTTTGATATTTTTTTCAAATGCTTTTTTAATTCTCTCTATTATTAATTTTCTATTAGCCAAGGCAAAATCAACACAAAATTTCATTTCATCAAGATATGCTTGCCCCTCTTTTGATTCAACAAACAAAAAAGCAAGCCCTTGCTTTATTTGCTCCTCAAAACCCATTTTTTTATTTAAGGCTATTGCTATTTTGTTGTAGTAATTGGCCACTTTTAATCCTAAGTTTCTGCTTCCGGAATGAACCATAATCCAAATATATCCATGCGAATCTCTTTGAATTTCAATAAAATGATTGCCTCCGCCAAGAGTGCCAA
Source organism: Candidatus Parcubacteria bacterium (assembly GCA_023140595.1). Taxonomy (GTDB): domain Bacteria; phylum Patescibacteriota; class Patescibacteriia; order Patescibacteriales; family UBA12075; genus JAGLYP01. Next base: position 14,895 of record JAGLLI010000105.1, on the reverse strand, counting down.
GCGACTTGCAAGCATTGTCCCATTCTTTTTTTACGCAATTGTTTTTTAAATTTTTTATTTTAGGCATCAGCGCTTCGTCTTCTTTGATCGCGTGCTTTTTAAAACCGAGAGGAATTATTTTTCTGATATCGCTCATTATTTTTTTCAGCGTGCTTCTGTCTATTTTTTTAATAGATGATTTGAGCGCGCACACGCCGCAGCCGATATCCACGCCCACGGCGTGCGGTATAATTACTTTTTTTACTGCCAGCACGCCGCCAATCGGCATCCCATATCCTTCATGAACGTCAGGCATAATAGCCACATGCTTAAATGAATACGGAAAATTAGCCAGATTTTTTGCTTGTCTTAACGCGTTCGGCTCTATTGTTTCCGTCCAAAGCTTAATCGGCAATTTCTCGGTTTTAATTATTTTTTTCACTTAATTTTATTTTTAAAAAAACTTTTTTAATATCTCTAATGAAAATTTTTGCTGTAACAGGGCCTATTCCTTTAAACTCAAGCATTCTTTTTTTCAAATCTTCAATACTATCCGATGCTTTAATTAAATTTCTCATAGTCCCGTATTTATCCAGTAATTGCCCGCAGACTCTTAATAATTTATCCGCTGTTGAATAATCATATCGGACATAATGCCCGTCATCCAGCACTTTTACTAATTTATCCCATACGCAGTTTATTATTCTTTTCGGACTTGTTAAATTATTCTTTTCAAATTCAAAAAATGTTTTTTTGGCTACTTCTTGCTGTATCGGCTTGCCGAACAGCAGGCAAGCCAAAAACCACTTAAACAGCTCTTTTTCGCCACCCAAATCAAGATTTATTCCTAAATTTTTTGCATATACTCTGCCTGCTTGAAAATCCATAAATAAAAAAATGAATAATCCCAATCTTAATATTTTTAACCAATATAATAAAAAAACTAAGGCGCCATACCTAAGAGGATAAGCATAATTAATATTTTTTTCATATTTTTATAGCTTTTTAATAAAATTTTATAATTTTCTCACTCTTACTTCTTTAATTTTGCAAAAGTGATTACACTCCTGACATTGAAGAGTTTGAAAATCTATTTTTTTATAATTAAGGCATTCTTTCATCTATTAATATTAAATCAGAATAATATTAATAATTTATTAAAAAAAACGGATTAATTGTTATTTTAATCCCCTTTCTGATTTTAACCGGCTGCGCCGCATGGCAGGCTTCGGAACAAATAATCCAAGAGCCTAAAACAAAAACTGTCTGCTCTTGCCGGTCTAACCGCTATAATTGCGCGGACTTTAAAACGCGCCGTAAGGCGCGGAAATTATACGAATGCTGTATAAAAAAAGTTGGATATGATGTTCATAATTTAGACGGTGATTCGGATGGGGTTGCTTGTGAATTTTAGCTTTTATTACACAATTTTTTAGTTGTTTATCTATTATTAAAATTGTGATATAATAATGCTTACAATAGTATAATAAAATTTTAAAATTGCCAAAGCCTTGAAAGTTGGTATTGATGATTTAACAAAATAATAATTATGGATAAAAAATATATAAATAAAATAATTAAAGGCGATTGTATAAAAGAATTGCATAAATTACCGGAAAAATCCGTTGATTTAATTTTTGCTGACCCACCTTATAATCTCCAACTGCGAGGCGATTTAATACGACCAAATCAAACTAAAGTAAACGCAGTTAACGATGAATGGGATAAATTTTCTTCTTTTGATGAATATGATAAATTTACTTATAGCTGGCTTAAAGAATGCAAAAGAGTGTTAAAAAAAGACGGGGCAATTTGGGTTATTGGCAGTTATCACAATATTTTTCGCGTTGGAAAAATTATGCAGGATTTAGGGCTTTGGATTTTGAATGATGTTATTTGGATTAAAACAAACCCAATGCCAAATTTTAGAGGCACAAGATTTAATAACGCGCAAGAAACATTAATTTGGGCTTCAAAAAATCAAAAATCAAAATTTACTTTTCATTATAAAACCATGAAAGCCTTTAATGACGATAAACAGATGAGAAGCGATTGGTATATTCCGATTTGCAACGGAGGAGAGAGAATAAAAATAAATGGTGAAAAAGCTCATTCAACTCAAAAACCCGAGGCATTGCTATTTAGAATTATTTTGTCTACATCTAGCGCTGGCGATATAATTTTGGACCCATTTATGGGCAGTGGAACAACTGGGGCGGTGGCAAAAAAATTAGGTAGAAATTATATTGGCAATAAATTTTATAATAAAATTATATGGATACAATCACTGTTCAAATTAAATGTTCATCCGATTTTTGCGATGAGTTAAGGGAAGAGGGATTATTTTTTGCAACAATCGCAGATGCTCTTGGAGTTGACAGAGAGAATATTATAGAATTGGATGATTAAATAATAATTTAAAATCAACATTTTTAATTTTAAATGTTAGTTTGGGATTCTATTAAAACTATATGACAAAAGTTGAAGCTATTAAAAAATTATTGGAAGACAATGGCGGTATTGCTACTTGGTCAATTATTTATAATGAAATTGAAAAGTATTATCCAAAAGCAAAAATTTCTAGCACATGGCAATCTGGTATTCGGGGTGTTTTATATCGGGAAATTAAAAATAATAGAAACTTTAAAAAAATTGAAGAAGGGACATTTTCTGTTTTGGATTATGATGAAAATAATTTAACCCTTCCAGAAGAATATTTAAAAGAAAAAATTACCACAAAAAATGTATTAACAAAAATTAGAATTGGACAAGCTCAATTTAGAAAAGAATTAATTTTAAATTTAAAAAGATGCCCAATAACAAAAATAGATGATACAAGGATATTAAATGCAAGTCATATAAAACCATGGGTTATGGCAAACAATCAAGAAAGATTGGATGTTAAAAATGGATTATTGTTAAGTCCCACCTTTGATAAATTGTTTGATAGAGGATTTATTAGTTTTTCTAATGATAAGGAAATTTTAATTTCCCCGACTGTAAACTCAAAAAATATTGAAAGATTGCATATTTATTCAAAACAACGATTTGAAAATTTGCCAATTAGAGGACGGGAGGAGTATTTAGAATATCACAGAAAAAAAATATTTCTCCATGCTTAAAATTTTCCAGATAATTATTTTGATTTGATATTCGCCGACCCGCCCTATAATTTGCAATTGCCAAAAAATAAAAAATTAATCAGAGCCAACGGCACAGAGGTTATTCCAGTTAATGATTCTTGGGACCATTTTGAAAGTTATGATGATTATGACAGTTTTTCTGAAAAGTGGTTGAAAGAGTGTCAAAGAATTTTGAAATATACCGGCACGATGTGGGTAATGGGTATGTATCATAATATTTTCCGAGTTGGGAAAATAATGCAGGATTTAGGTTTGTGGTTTTTGAATGATGTGGTTTGGGTTAAAATAGACGCAATGCCGAATTTTAATGGCAGGAGATTTACGAACAATCACGAAACATTGATTTGGGCAGTAAAAAATAAAAACTGTAAAAATTATAGATTTAATCATGAATTTTTAAAACAAATGAACGGCGGCGCGCAAATGAAAGATACCGACTGGATATTTCCAATTTGCCGCGGAAAAGAAAGGCTTAGAGATAAAAATGGAATAAAACTTCACCCCACGCAAAAACCGTTAAAATTAATTCAGCAAGTATTGTTGACGGCAACCAAAAAAGGCGATTTGATTTTGGATCCATTTATGGGCAGTGGAACGACTGCAGTTGTTGCTAAAGCGCTTAACAGAAATTGGATAGGCATTGATAAAGAAGAGAAATATGTTGACTTGACGAATAAAAGGATTAGTTTATATACATAAATTATTATCAAAAATTATGAGCAATATAACTTTCGCCAGAAATTTAGTTAAAGGAAAAATCGCTGAAACCGTATTCGCGCAGATGTTGCGCGAAACTAAAACATACACAATCTTGGAATTCGGTTATGAAAAAGTTATACCTGAATTAGTACAGCAGGGGTATGATGAAAAAAATATAACTCTGGAAACTCTGAGAACCGCGCCTGACTTCGCGGTTATTAATCAAGAAACAAAAAAGGTCAAACTTATTGAAGTAAAATATATGCGATCAATAAATCTGGAATACATTTTAAAATACGCTAAACGAATGAGCGAATCGTGGAATCCGTCTTATTTATTTATCGCCAGCCTAGACGGATTTTATTTTGATGAAATTAATAAAATTATCAGCAATCGGGGCAAAATTTCTCGGCTAAAAAATTCGCAAATTTCAGATGAATTACAGAAACAATATTTGCAAATTTTACAAGATTTTGAAAAAAATAATTAGTTCTTTTATTATAAAAAAATCCAAATATTGGCTAGGTTTATTTTAATTACCAATGTATATGGAAAATAAAAAAGATATTTTTTTAAAAAAATTCAACCCTAAAAAATACGGATTTGAATCTCTGCATCCTTTTGAAGATTGTCCTTTAGGTTTTAGTGTCAAAAAAAGATTACACGAATCTAATGAAAACAACATAACATTGTTATCAGTTTATATCCCCGATAGAGTATATAATGACGAAAAAGTAAACAAGAAAAAACCAATATTTATCCGTGCAACCTACGGCAAAATATCAGATAATGGAGTTACGATAAGAGATTTTGAGAATACCAATCCACGCGATCCGGTAGACACAGAATCTTTAAATGATTATTTTTATAATATTGAAACGAAAGAATTCTTTAAAAAAAACAAAACAATTAATCCAGATGACATTATTAATGAAATTTATAACAAACACATTAAATCCACAAAACTGATAAGAGGTATAATGATTAGATTTAAGATATTTTTATGGAGAAAAATAATAAGTAAATTGTTAAAAATAATTTCAAATTTCTTTTACTATTTACTACTTGTTGTTTCAGGAAATCGCTATGTTTATGAGCCAATACTTGGGGAAGAGACAATCAATACCAAAGTAGTAAAATCAAAATTTGATGAAGTTGACCTTGAAATGAAAGAAGTTTTAAAAGAGGGTGAAAAATTTAAATTTTTGGATTATGAAGCATCGCGTTGGTCAATAATATTTTACTCATTATTACATTTTTCCATATTTATAGTTTTTTATATTTACGACTTGCAACCAGAAATAATCACTATAGTTATTAAAAATAATTTTTTAACTCTACTCTATGTGATATTATCGCTTTGGATATTGGAAACTGTAATTCCATCAATATTAATGTCATTAATAAGATTTTTTTCAACGCAATCAGCAAATTCCTTATATAAAACAATTAAACTTTAAATATGGCTGTTTTAGATAACAATAAAATTATTGTTCAAATAAAAATAAAATCACTTGGTAAAATAAATTTAAGATATGTTTCTGCTGGAGATATAATAAAATATTTTGAGATTAACAGAGACAAAAAATTAAGCGATAGAAATTTTGTAGAAAAAATTTTATTTAACCAACTACAATCACCGAAAATAAAACTTGATGGTTTTCGGAAAATTAAGGATAAAGAATTAGTCGCAATAGCAAAAGCATTTATTGAAGCGGAAAAATCAATATTTGAAAATTATAAAAATACAGATAAATTTTTCAAAGATTTTCGTTATGCTATTGATAGTTATTTAGAAAAAAAAGTAAAACAAAACGAAAAGCTAATGGAGCCATACATAAAAGAGGCAGAAAAATCTTTTCAAAAAATAATCAAGACAATAAAAAATATAAAAAAAATTGTACCAAAAATATCATTACCGTCCCCACCTATGCTAAACAAACAAGAAGATATAAAATTTTTTTTAAAATCACCAGAAATAATTCGCGAAAAAAATAACTGGCGAAGACATAAAGAAGCAATGGATTCGTTAGGCTCGTCTCTGGAAACTCAAAATGAAATACTTAGTGGACAAAAAAAAGCAAATAAATCAAACTTTTGGCTGACTGTAACCATAGCTATAATCATGTTAATTCCGACTTGTATTGCTGCGTATTATAGCCATAAAGGGTTTGATTTGCAAAAAAATATTCAAAACGAAAATGTAACAAATCAAGAATATCCATTTTTTAAATATTCCTATAATCAAAATGAAAAAATGTTTAAGGTAGGTAGTTATGACTATATACGAATCAATGAAGTACGGTGGACATTGCCGAAATATAAAAATAATAAAATATCTCTACACACAATAAATAGTTTACCAAAAGATTTAAGTTGGTATGATATAAGGCGCTATTTTGCACACGAGTTATCTTTAAAATTATCAAGAAAACGAGCGTATACCTTAGTACGGGATGATGTCGAATGTCTTTTTTTTATGTACGCACAACGAGGAATACCCGTGGTAGTAGAAATTAATTATGACCTTAGAGAAAAACACGGACTCAAATCAAGAGATTTAATTTTATTAAATAGGCTTGATACAAATTATTCTTCAATTCAATATATTGATAAAATAGATGAAAAAAATTTACTTAAAAATTTATTAAATCAATACAAACTAAATATGAACCATGCCTTTAAACTTACGCTAGAGGTAATTAATAAACTAGGAATAGAAAGTTCGTCAAAGAATGAAAAGGGAGAATGTCATATAATATCTAATCAACCAGAAATTGATTTGTTAAGACCATTTTAAAAGTGAACACTTTTAAACTACACACCGACTTTGTCGGTAGAATTACAGACACGGACTTTGTCCTCTAAAATTTCTTACTTAAAATATTGCGATAACCACATAGAACCGCCCCCTTTAAATAATCAACGAAGATAAATTTCTATGCCAAAATCAATAATCTACGTCCGCGTATCATCCAAAGAACAAAAACAAGAGGGCTACTCAATCCCCGCCCAAAGAAAATTGCTGGCCGATTATGCCAAAGCAAATGATTAACGCAAAATTAACAAAATTAAAAATTGCAGCCCAAGTAATTTCTTAACTGCTTATTCAAATATTTCCTACCAGATCCGCTTTTTAAAAATTTTTCTCTGCCAATCGCATCTCGCTTTTCTATATATGCCTCATAATAAATCAACTTCCAATTATTTTTCATAGCTTGCCGCGAGATGGCGAAGCCATTTTTCGTGGCTTGCCGCGAGATGGCGAAGCCATTTTTCGTGGCTTGCCGCGAGATAACTTTGTTATTTTTCGCGGACGTGGTGCGGCAACCATATCCATTTTGATGATCGCTTATTCTTCGTTTCAAATCAGAAGTATAGCCAATGTACCAAGACTTATCGTCTTGACATTCTAATAAATAAACGTAAAACATATTCCTCCTTATTATAATTAATTACTCAAGTATAATATAAAACACGCCCATTAAGGCGTATTTTTTATGTGGCAAACTCATATGTAATTCACAAGCCACGTAAAATGCGCAAGCGCATCACGTGGCTCACGTAAAAATGCTTTCTAAATTTTCATATTATAATATTGTGACACGCCCTTACTGATGTGGCGTGCCACGAGATGCCCTTGGGCATTTTTCGTGGCTCGGGGACAGGGATTCGAACCCCGATACTCAGGACCAGAACCTGATGTCCTGCCATTAGACGATCCCCGAATATTTTTAACTAATTACTTTACCGCCAAAATTTTTTAAAAGATTATCAACCATTTTATCACCATCGTTTTCAGTGGAATCATTTGCCTTAACAACAGATTCTTTTATATTATCATTTTCAACATGCCTATCAACTGTTTCCGGATTATTTTTTATTTCAACCGCTATCGCTTCATCCACAATCGCCTCAATAAAAATCGGCTGTTTATACACTTCTAACAATACTTTTTCAATAATATTTTTTATACTAATATCGCTAACCCTGTCTTTGTGAAATTTATATTTAAACGCCAAACATAATTTATTGTTTTCAATGCCGCGCGGCTCGCAAACGCGAAGAATAAAAGTTAATGAATGATTATGTTTTTTCACATAAACCAAAACTTCATTCCATTTTGCTAAAATCTCTTCTTTGCTAATATTGACTTCCTTGGCTGGATCCGGAGATATATCTGATTGTTTTATACTGTTTTTATTGTAACCCGCGATTTGATCAGAACTAACAGGCGGCAAAACAGGACTACCGTGCTGCTGCTGATTGAATTTTTCCGGTTTTACTTCCGAACCGCTGCAAATCTCAACAATCGCCATTTCCAAAGGAAGTTGGATTATAAAACTGCTTTTTAAATCATTGCCGGCGCTTATCAATTTTTCAATCATAATTATAATCTGGGGCAATTTAGCATTCATGGCGGCATTGTTTAATTTTATTTCAATTGACTCTCCCAATTCAAGCCCTAATTTTTCAGATAAAGCCGGATTAATTTTAGTCAGCATTATCTTTCTTAATAACTCAATTACATCAAGTAAAAATCTTTTTAAATCAATTCCGTCATTAAGCAGATTATTAACTATTGCTATTCCGGAACCGGCATCATTGTTAATCATGGCTTGGATTAAATTTATCGCTTCATTTAAATCGCTTCTCGGAATAACCAAATCCGCCTCTTTTTGCGTAATTTTATTGCCGCCAATAACCACTACTTGCCCAAGCAAACTTTCCGCGTCGCGCATATGCCCTTCGCTGCGGCGCGCGATGGCTTCCAATATTTCTTTATCAATTTCAATTTTTTCCTGCTCGGCAATATACCGTAGCTTCTTTGCTATGTCGGTTACGCTAATACGCTTAAAATCAAAACGTTGGCAGCGTGAAATAATTGTCGCCGGAATTTTATGAACTTCGGTAGTGCATAAAATAAATATTACATTTTGCGGCGGTTCTTCCAAGATTTTTAACAAAGCGTTAAAAGCGGAAATGGAAAGCATGTGCACTTCATCTATAATAAATACTTTATGTTTTGAGCGAGCAGGAGCCACTCTGGCGGCGCTGATAACGTTATCTCTGACATTATCCACTCCGGTATGGCTGGCTGCGTCAATTTCTATAATATCCATATTACGTCCTGCGTTTATCTCATTGCAAATATCGCAATTATTACAAGGCTCGTGTTCTCCGTCTTTTCTGTTCACGCAATTAACAGCTTTGGAAAAAACGCGCGCAATCGTAGTCTTTCCAATGCCTCGCGGACCGCAAAACAAATAAGCATGCGCGATTTTATTTAGCTTAATCTCATGCTCAAGAGTTATTTTTATATGATTTTGATTAACTATCTCCTTAAAATTCCGCGGACGATAGCTGCGATATAATGTTACCATACTAATATATACTACCTATTTTAAAAAAATAAATCAAGCGCAAAAAAACCCGTTAAACAATGGGTTTTTCCGCATATACTTTTAAACATTTTTTCTAACAATATTCTCCACTGCCGCCCATTGGCTGTCTCCTGTTTTCGGCACTAATATAATAATTTCATCACCGTCTTGCCCTTTATAATATGTTACGCTGGCAGTCAAAACTTTCCACCTTCTATCGTCAGACACAACTGTAAAACTGCCGTTTTCTCCCTGTTCCAAATTTCCCACAACCCTTATCCTGTCAATCGGACCGATTTGCTTATAAACAAAAGTGCCTGTTGAAGTAATTGTTAATTTCAAAATATCACCCTCAATCAATTTGGACTTGCTTGCGTAATTGGCCGGAACGCTATATTCTTTTCCGTCCGGACCAATCATATTTTCTCCGTCAAACACGCCCTCAATAATTCTGCCGCCTTCTTGTTTGTCCGCCTTATTATTCAAAACATCGCTTTTAAAAAATTCATCCATTTGTCCGATGCTTATTCTGGCCTCGTCTTCACTGCCAATTAAGCCTAATAAAAGTTTTGTAATCCTTTCGCTGTTTTCATGGATATTATCCAATAGCTTTTTAATTAAAATCGCCTTTGATTTGCTAATTACTATTTCGTCTTCTTTGGTATCTTTCGCGTCCTCATTTTTATCCTCGCCTAAATTATTCTCTAAATCCAAATCATCAACAAAATCAATATTTTTATTTTCCTCTAAATCATCATTTAATAAAATATTTGCATTAGTCATATAAATTTTATTTATTTTTATTATTTTATTTATTTTTTATTTTATAGCTACATCTTATATAATACTTGATATTTTGTCAATAATCGCCATTACTGCTAAAAGTTACTTTATCTGTCCGGCAGTCCTCCTCCTAATCTCCGCTTCAATTATATTCCTATCCTGGCCGAACTTTAAGCGGCTTAGGGTTTTTATTTTTCCCGCCATGCCTTCGCGCTCAATTCCGGGCAAAGGCCACAGAGTTGACATTGAAAACGGACGGCCTGCCGTATTGTCAATTAACAGCTTTACATAAGCGGTATATTTTTCAATATTTATCAAATCAAACTGATTAAACACCGGACTGAATTCTTTTGATAAAAACTCGGCGTCTTCAGAGCCAATTTTAAACACCATCATTGTTCCGACATTGCCGAACACAGCATCCTTAATTGACGTATCCTGATTTTTAACCAATTGCCCCAAGTATTGATTCGCGATAATTAAGCTTAAATTATATTTTCTGGCTTCTGAGAGAATTGAGCAAATTGAATCAGTGGTAAAATTCTGAAACTCGTCAATATATAAATAAAAATCCTTGCGCGCCTCCTCGCTAATATCCGTACGCGATAAGGCCGACATTAAAATTTTTCCAACCAAAATCATACCAAGCAAATACGCGTTCATTTCCCCGACTTGTCCTTTTGACAAATCCACTAACAATATCTTTTGCTTATCCATTATATCGCGGATATTAAAAGAACTTTTTTGCTGCCCGATAATCGGACGCATCGTATCATTGGAAATAAATTGCGTCAGCTTTGACGTAACATACGGCACGACATTGGCAAGCGCCGCGTCGCCTCCTGCTTTTTCAGCTTCTTTTTTCCAAAAATCAACCACAGTCGGGTCAGCGCATTTTTTTAATTTCATTTTTCTAAAATCCGCGTCAGCCAATACTTTTGGAATCTCCATCAAGGTTGAACCGGACTCAGGATCGCTCATAATCAAAAGCATGGCATTGCGTATATACTGTTCAAAAATCGGTCCGCCGGTTGCCTTTAAATCATACAATTTATCAAAAATCTTAATCATCTCATTGATAACAAAAGTTTTTTGTTCCGGATATCTGGGGTCATACTCCAGCAAATTAAGAGCAAGCGGCCTTTCAATATCGGCCGGAGCGAATAAAATTACGTCCTCAGCCCTTTCCGGCGGAATACGATTTAAAACATCTGTCACCAAATCGCCGTGCGGGTCAAGCAGGCACACTCCCTCGCCGTTTAAAATATCCTGAATCGCCATAGCCGCGATTAATTTTGATTTGCCTGTGCCGGATTTACCCATAACATAAGTATGCCGCCTGCGATCCGCTCTTTTAATTCTAATATCAGCCACTTCTCCGCGATAAATATTCCTGCCTAAAAGCAAGCCTTCTCTTGGAATATTCATTGGGGCGGAAGCATGACGCGCGCTTAGCCACAAAATATTCGGAGTTTCGGAATTTTTTAAAGGAAAATGATAAAGGCTTGCCAATTCTTCCGTATTAAGCAAAAAACTGATGCTCTCGTTAAAACGGCGGTAAATATAATCGTTAATCAATTTTTGCTGTTTTCTAATTTTTATTTTACTGCCAAAGCTGTTGCCGTATTCATAATAATTATACTGGCTGTAAGCGCTGGAAAGATTATCAAGATACAAGCGAGCTTGACCCGCGTTCCGCGCGCTTACAATTACGCGCAAATTTACATCTAAACCGGCCTTGGAATTTTTTTCTTCAATTCCCTTTAACATCTCTTCTTCCATAGCAGTTAAGCGCTGCTGCTGCTGGCTCATTTTTTTCTGCTTTTCTTCCGGGCTTTCGGTTTTAGCCGCCTTAACAACCTCGCTGAAAAAAACAGAAAAAGGGTTTTTATTAAAGCTGCGCAAAGCCTCTTTCATTGTTTCGCCTTTGTGGATGCTTGCGGCAATTTTGCCGGCGCCCGCGTGCCAAGCAGGTTTGGAGCTTCTCATCAGATACTGAATAGACAAGCCTTCATCAGAATCCAGTTTTGACATAACATTAATAATTGAATTCATTGGATCGGCTTCCATCTTATTATATGTTTTTAAAGGAAAAATTAAATTTCTGCTTGTTCTTAAAAACCCGGCAAGCGCGTATGATTTTGCCGTAAAAATATTATAATCATCCACTTCTTCAATTACAGCTTCTGGATAATGGGCATGAATCTGCTGTTCAAGATAGCGGCCAAGCTTTCGCGGAGCAACCGCGTAAAAAGCGATTTTCTTCTTGCTTGCCACAATCTCAAAAGAAAAATGATCGCTTCTACCTTTAAACCATGCCAAAAAGCCTCTTTGCGCCCGCAAACCGCCGATACTGGAAAAAATAGTTTCACCCTTGGCTATTTCTTCTCTTAGCTGCTGAACGGAATTCTCCCGCTCTTGATCTCCGTGCTTGTCTTTGGGCAGGCGGATTAAGTATATAACATGATCCAGATGCTCATTTTTTGAAACAACTCTTCTGATAATAATTCTTAAAATAAAAGAAACAAGCAATAAAAATAAAAATATAAAAATAAAAATTATTAATAAATTAAAAAATATGTCGCTGTTTTGCATATTGTTGTAATTAAACTATTATTTAATTTATTTCCAATAAAGCCGCCCAATATTTATCTGTATTTAAAACATCTGAAATAAGCCATGAATTTTGCTCATTCTCTTCTTGCCCATATTGCCATTTAATTATAAAATTATCCGGCAAAATAAGCTCGCTTTTAAACTCGCTGCCGATTGATCCAGGCTGTTTTTGAACTAAAAGCGCGTGCGGACATAAATATTTCTGCTCGGGATTTAAAAAATTATTAACCTTATTTTGCAAATTATTTTCTTTTTGCGCGATTTGCATTTTAAAAGGCAAAATATATTTTAAGCGAATAACAACAGTTTCGCCCGGATTGACCATGCACCAATTCGCGAAAACCGTTTTGTATTTTTCCTGATAAATTTTTGTGCCAGATTGCTTATCAATAACTCCTATGCCTTCTGTCGTTGATAAATAATCATCTTTTTGCCAATACGCTTCGGGGCTGGCAAAATACTCTTTGTCAGGCGCGCTAAATCCGCTTGCGGAAAGCAATGAGCTGCCCAAAGGCGCGTAAACCCTTAGCCAATTGACATTTCTTACTCCCAGCATCGGGTCGCCTGCGTAACCTGTATGCCTGCGCGTAATTGTTACTGTGTTTGTTATAGTTCCGTCAGCAGAGACGCTGCTTTTGTGCCGTATTTCCTCTTTAATAACTTTGTCTGTTTTGGCGCCGGCGATATTTGTGTTTACTACCATTAAATAATCCCAATTGCTTTTTTTCATTTCTCCTGACCAGCCATACTCCGCAACTTTTGACTGCAACGCTTCATCCGTAAAATAAAACATAAAATGCTTCTCGTTTAAACTCTTTAACAATACATCCGCCAATCCGAAAAACATTTCTTTATTTAAATCCGTTCTTAATTTTAAAACGATTTCCTCCATTAAATCACCGATTATTTTTTTCGGTTCATGCTGTTTTTTAATTATTTCTTTCGTACCGCTGGCCATATCCGCGCCGCCGACCGCTGTATCATTTTTTTGTTCAAGCAAAGCAAATCTTTCTTCGCCGATTATATCTTTATATAACTTCGCGTACTTGTCGTAATCAGGGTGATCCTTTGATTTTTGCTCGGATATAACCTGTAAAATTTGCCAAACATTTTCAGAATTGAACACAATTCCGTATTCCTCTGTCATATCAATTTCTCCGATAATTTCCAAAAAATTTTCCAAAACCGTAGGAGTAAAACTGATTACGCCGTCAACTGTCGAACCTCCGCTTTTTTCATAAAACCACATTAATTTCGCGGCGCTTGTCGGCCAATCCGGCCACCAATTGGCGTCCCAAAAATGCCACTGCGGATCAACCAAATGCAAAGGTTCGGGTGCTATAATTTTTTCATACAAACCGCCGTCAGTATCATAACTGCCGCCTGTGGGCGCTTCCATATTTTTTATTTCGCCATTGCTAAAGTCAATCAAAGCAAAACTGCCAATAAAGCCGCCGCTTGCCCTGAGTTCGGCATTATTTTGAAAAACAGAAAGATATCTTTGATCCTGATCAAAACCTAAAAATATTCGCGCCAAATCAATTATGCTTAAAAATTCATTGAGATTTTCATCAAGCAAAACAGCCTTATTTTTAATATCATTAAAAATCTTTTGATACTCCTTTGGAAGCGCTCGCGCGTTAATTTTTTTAATAACCGCGATAAACCGGGATGTCTTTAAGCTTAAATTTTGGCTGCAATCCTGAAAACTGTCAAAAACTTTTTTCGCGCTTGTTTCCGGTTCATTAAATACATTTAAAACACGGCTTAATTCAGCGCCAATCTCCGCGCTCAAACTGCCTGCTTCCAAAAATAAATCCGCGTCTTTGGCTAATTTTAATTTTTGATTTGGAATAAGCGCGCTGATAACATTTAAAAAAATATTTATTTCTTCTAGCTCGTTTTTAGCTTCTAAAAAATTACGGCTTGCTTCTGAAAAATCGCTATCCGCTTTTGCAAAATCCAAATCAATAGCATGGTCTGAGGCTGATTTGATATCCTCAACCGCGCTGGCTGAAATTCCAAAAACTCTATCTTTTAGATTATTTATTCCGCTATAAAAAATTAAAACCTTAAAAGGAAGTGTTAAAACAATTAAAATCAATAAAAATGCTAAAAAGGGCTTAAAACTTAAAGGTTTGAATATTTTTGGAATAAAACAACCGGCTTTACCGGATTTTCTGCCATGTTTAAAAACTTCTTCAATATCAATATTAACTGTTTTTGTTTTTTGTTTTTTGCGTTTTTTGAAATCTTGAACAGCTGTAAATATTTTTTTAAACAAGAAAAAA
>JAGLLI010000104.1 GCA_023140595.1 Candidatus Parcubacteria bacterium | reverse complement strand
TAATTTTAAAAAAAGGCTTTGGGGATGACGTTTTAATGAAAGCAATGCTTAATGACGTAGAAAACGAAGATGCTGACTTGGTAATTGTAGATGGTTTCCGCATGCCAGGCGACCCTGATGTTTTTAGAGAGGCTTATGATGGTAGTTTTTATTTAATATATGTTACAGCCGACCAAAAAATTCGCTATGAGCGCAGTGTAAAAAGGGGCGAAAAAGTCGGAGAAAGCGACGCGGCTTTTAAAGAATTTGCCGCCAAAGAAAATCTGAAAACTGAAAAACACATCAGCGAAGTCGGCAAAACCGCTGATTTTAAAATTGAAAATAATGGAAATGAAAAAGAATTGGAAGAAAAAATATTGCAAGTTATGAAAAAAATATAAATTAACTTTAAACTAATTTATGAAATACGACATAATAATAGGTTTGGAAATACACGCGGAGCTTAAAACAAAATCAAAAATGTTCTGTGAGTGCGACAATAATATAGAAGGCAAAAAACCAAATCAAAATACTTGTCCGATCTGCATGGGGCACCCAGGGACATTGCCGATTCCGAATAAAAAAGCCATTGAATGGACTATTCTTACGGGTTTGGCTCTTCACTGCAAAGTAAACAAGCTAAGCAAATTTGATCGCAAAAATTATTTCTATCCCGACCTGCCAAAAGGTTATCAGATTTCGCAATATGACCTGCCTTTTGTTTTTGACGGACACTTGGATATAGACGGCGATAAAATCGCTATTACCAGAATTCATTTGGAAGAAGATACCGGCAAACTCACCCATCCTAATGGCAAGAGTTATACTCTGGTAGACTATAATCGCGCAAGCACGCCTTTAATGGAGCTGGTTACCGAGCCGATTTTAAAATCAGCCGAGCAAGCCAAAAAATTCTGCGCGACTTATCAGCAAATTTTGCGTTATTTAAATATTAGCGATGCCAATATGGAAAAGGGTGAAATGCGCTGCGAGGCTAATGTCAGTATTCAGGAAAAAGGCAAATGGGAATATAAAGGAAACTGCGAAATCAAGCCTTTGCGAGATTATAAATTAAATCCAAAAGTGGAATTGAAAAATATTAATTCTTTTAAAGCAATTGAAAAAGCGATTAATTACGAAATAAAAAGACAGATTGACGAACTTGAAAATAACGGAAAATTAATTCAGGAAACCCGCGGCTGGGATGAAAATAAGGCTGTAACCGTTAGTCAGCGCGTTAAAGAAACATCAGCGGATTACCGCTATTTCCCGGAACCAGACATTCCACCGATTAATATTTCTTCTGAAATGATTGAAAAAATAAAATTAGGTTTGATTGAATTGCCGCCTGAGAAAAAAAATCGTTTTGTTGAACAATATAATTTTCTGCCGGAAAACGCGGAGCTTTTAGTTGCTGATAAGGATTTAGCTGCTTTTACCGAGCAAGTAATATCCGAACTTCGCGCATGGATTGACGCTAACAACGATGATTGGGAAAGGCAAAAAACAAAGCTCGCGCGCGCCACTTCAAACTGGATTTTAAGCGAATTATTCAAACACTTGAAAAACGGCTTTAAAATAACCTACTTAAAAATGACCGCGGAAAATTTCGCGGAATTAATATTGCTTGTATACCTTGGAAAAATAAATTCTTCAGCCGGACAAAAAATATTGGATATATTAATTGAAAAAGGCGGCGAACCAAAAAGCATAATGCAAAATTTGGGGCTTGAGCAAATGGATGATACCGGAGAGCTTGAAAAAATCGTCTTGGAAATTATTGAAAAAAACACCAAGCAAGTTGAAGAATACAAAAGCGGCAAACAAAACGTTCTGCAATTTTTTGTAGGCCAAACAATGGCAGCCACCAAAGGCAAGGCAAATCCTAAAATTGTTATTGGGATTTTGAAGGAAAAATTGAAATAATAAAAAAATGCCAAAAAAAATAAAAATAATCTTTATCGGCACTCCGGACTTTGGAATTCCGTCTTTGATTAATTTAATTAAAGACGAAAATTTTGACATTGTTTCTGTAATTACTCAAGAAGACAAAAAAGTCGGGCGTAAACAGGAATTAAAAGCGCCGGCTATCAAGCAAACCGCTCTAAAATATAACTTACCGGTATTACAGCCTAAAAAAATTTCCGATATTACTAAAAAAATAAAACAACTTGCTCCTGATTTAATAATAGTTATTGCTTACTCACAAATTATTCCCAAACAAATTTTAGGCATTCCAAAATACGGAATAATAAATGTTCACGGCTCGCTTTTGCCAAAATACCGCGGAGCCAGCTGTATTCAGGCGGCAATTACGAACGGCGACAACACTACCGGAATTACTATAATGAAAATGGAAGAAGGCTTGGACACTGGTCCTATTCTTTCGCAAGCTAAAATCAAAATTACCAACACGGATACGACCGGAATTTTATTTGATAAGTTATCTCAACTAGGCGCTGATATTTTAATTCCGACTATTAAAAATTATATAAATAAAAAAATAAAACCAGTACTGCAAAACGATTCGAAATCCAATTATGTTGGGATTTTAAAAAAATCCGATGGACATATTAACTTAAATAAATCCGCTGAAAAACTGGAAAAATTTATCCGCGCGATGCATCCTTGGCCGGGAAGTTTTGGAAAACTGGAAACAAAAAATCAAACAATTAAAATTATTAATGTTGAACATGAACCGGCTTTAATTAATAAATACAAAATCGGAACAATTTTCTTAGATAATAATAAACTATTTATCCAATGCGCCAAAAATTCTTTGGAAATTAAAAATCTTCAATTACCGGGAAAAAAAATTATGACCGCTCAGGAATTTATTAACGGCTATTCAAAGTATATTGGTGAAATATTAAAATAAAAAAAATAGTTGTAAATAAAAGTACCCGCGTATAAATACGCGGGTACTTTAATCCCCATGCTTAAACTATTTATTCAAAAATTTGAAAAAAAAGTTTAATAAGAAATTAGATAAATTTTAAAAATAATTTATCCCCAATTCCTGTGCCATTATTATACAAAAAATAAAAAATTTGTCAAGTGTTTTTTTGTGGATTTTTTGTTAATTACTCTACATTTTTTGTGTAAAAGTATGTTGATACTAAATGGATAAAACCATAAAATTTTAAACTAACACCACTATTTTAGTCAATATAAGCCAAAAAACTTATCAACATATCCACTTTCTTAAAAAAAATAAAAAAAACAAACAAACTAATGACAAAAACAAAAAACCATGCTAAGATAACCAAAGAAACCAGCAAAAAGCTGTTTTTTAATTTAATCAAAAAACTTCAAGGGGCTTGCCCCGCGAAGCTTTAGCGTAGTGGGGCCCGTTCGTCTAACGGCTAGGACGTTAGGTTCTCATCCTAGAAACAGGGGTTCGATTCCCCTACGGGCTACAATAACTAAACTCTACTTCCTCCCGCAAAACCACCAACTGGCGATATAGGTTGATATTGGGACTGATAAAATTAATCCGATACTGCCGGCTAAAGCGCGGATTATTTCTGTGGCAATTAGCTCTGTGTTAATGGCTTGCGTCCATGAAACAAAAGCGCTTTCTCCGGAAACAAATAGAATTAATAAAGGCAGCGAAACGCCGGCATAGGCCAAAAAAAGAGTATTTGTCATTGAAGCGATATGCGATATTCCGACTTTATAAGCCTTTAAAAAAACCGCTTTGCTGTTTAACTCCTTGTCAGCGGAAGCGATTTCTTTAACTGTGGAAACTTGCGCGATTACAACATCATCCAAAACTCCCAAAGCGCCGATTATAATTCCCGCCAAAAGCAAGCCTTGCAAATTAATATTTAAGCCGTCAATATTAAAAAGAAAAAGTATATCTTCGGATGCCGCTCCTGTTAATTTTGCCAAACTTACAAATAGCTGTGAAATTATTATTGTTAATAACAAACTTATAAATATACTAAAAAAAGCCAAATGCGCCTTGGGCTTAAAACCTTCCGTAA
>JAGLLI010000103.1 GCA_023140595.1 Candidatus Parcubacteria bacterium | reverse complement strand
GATAAAAATAAAAATATCCAAGGCAATAAATCAAAATATCCGCGCATTGACACTTGTCCGATTAAAAAGAAACTCTTAAAAAACAGCCAATTTCCAACCACCAAAAATACGCCGATAAAAATATAGGCAATCGGTGAATTAAAATAAGACATCAGCTCTTTTTTAAATAAACAATAAATTGTTTTTAAATATTCTTTGTTCATAAATACACTTTATTTTGTTAATTCTTTAAACGCGTCTTCCAAGCTCATGTCTTTTTTGGAAAATTCAAAAATGCTCCAGTCTTTCTTCATTACAGTCATTGATAAATACTCGCGCAAATCAACTCCTGCTTTAGGCTCAATTTCATAGCCGTAAATTTCATTTGTTTCTTTATCTTTAATCCTTGCTTTTTCAATATTATCCATGTTTTTCAATGTTTTTAAAACTTCATCTCTTGGACCTTTGATTTTTACGTAAATCAATTCCTTTGAACCCGCTTTTTTGGCAAGCTCATCCGGCCTTCCCTCTACAACGATTTTACCGTTATTAATAATAATCACGCGATCGCATGTAGCGCTTACTTCGCCTAAAATATGCGTTGAAAAAATTACTGTTTTTTCTTTGCCGATTTCCTTGATTAAGTCACGGATTTCAGTAATTTGGTTTGGGTCAAGTCCTGTTGTGGGTTCATCCAAAATTAAAATATCAGGTTCATGCATAATTGCTTGCGCCAAGCCGACTCTTTGGCGATACCCTTTGGACAATTCTTCAATCGGCTTTCTTAAAACTTTTGACAATCCGCAGTCATTAACGACTTTTTTAATTCTATTTTTAATCTTATCTTTATCAATTCCCCTTATTTCCGCAATAAATTTCAAATATTCATAAACCCGCATATCATCATACAAAGGAACTGTTTCCGGCAGATAACCGATTTTTTTTCTGGTTTCTATGGAATTTTTAACAACATCCATGCCGTCAACTTTTACAGTGCCGGAACTTGGCGACCAAAAACCCGTAATAATCTTCATTGTGGTTGATTTTCCCGCCCCGTTCGGACCTAAAAATCCTAAAATTTCACCTTTTTTAACTTCCAAACTAATATCATCCAACACTTGTGTATTATTAAATTTTTTTGTTAAATGTTTAATTTCTATCATGTATTTATAATTCTAAATAATAAAAAATAGCTACTAATAAAATAATACGCTATTTATTTGTGATTGTCTATTTTAAACTGTCTTTATATAAAATTATAATAGATTTAATATTTTTTTCAAGGGGTTGGGTGTGGATAAATAAAGCAAAGTAAAAAAATTCAAATTAGTCTTGCATAATTATAAATTTAATTCTTTTAATAATTGCTTCTGCTTTCTGTTTAAGCTGTCTGGAATTTTGACTTTTACTTCCACAAAATGATCACCGCGTCCAGAGGATCTAAGCCTGCTAATTCCTTTTCCGCGTAATTTGAATATTGTTGAGGATTGCGTGCCTGCCGGAATTTTCAATTTAACATCGCCGTCAATTGTTTCCACGTTAATTTTGTCGCCCATCGCGGCCTGAGCAAAGCTGATAAATATGCTTGAGCGAATATCATAGCCGTCGCGCTTGAATTTATCGCTTTTTCTTACATTGATTTTTATATACAAATCCCCTGCTTGCGCGCCTCTCTCGCCTGCCTCGCCATGACCGGAAACCCTGATAACTTCGTTATTATCAATTCCAGCTGGAATTTTTATTTTAATTTTTGAATTATCCATTATTATACCGCTTCCATGACATTTTTTGCATTTTTGCGCGTAAGTTTTTCCCTCACCTGAACATGCGTCGCATACTGCCTGCATTTGCATATTTCCCAATATTGTTCTTTGTATTTTTGTTACCCGTCCGGTTCCGTTGCAAGTTTTGCAAGTTTCAATTTTCGTCCCGGGCTCTGCTAAGTTGCCATCGCAATGATCGCAGACAATATGTTTTTGCAAACTTATTTCTTTTTCTACGCCAAAAACCGCTTCGCTAAATTCAATTGTTAGCGCAACTTGAATATCACTTCCGCTTTGGCGCCTTTTATTTTTTGAACCGCCTGAAAAACCGAAAATATCCCCAATCCCGCCAAACATTTCGCCCAAATCGTCAAAATCCACTTTAACGCCGCCGCTTGAAAATCCATTTGTAAAGCCTGAAAATCCATTTGCAAAACCGCCTCCTGCTTGAGCTTGATCAAAAGTTGAGCCAAACTGATCATACTGTGATTTTTTTTGAGAATTTCCCAAAACCTGATAAGCCTCATTAACTTCTTTAAATTTCGCTTCATCACCGCCGGTTTTATCAGGATGATACTCATGCGCTTTTTTGCGAAAAGCTTTTTTTATCTCATCTTGAGAAGCGCTTTTATTTACTCCTAATGTATTGTAGTAATCTTTACCCATTTTAATTTTATAATTTTTACTTTATAACTTTCTAACTTTTTATTTTCTACTTATCTACCCCTTAAACCCAATCTCTTTATCGCTTACACCGGCGACTTCTTTAATTTCGCCGAATTGAGATTCGTATTTTTTTAAATTGTCCTGCATAGCGGCGATCATTCTTTTGTAATGCCCCGGAGTTGTGATAATCTTGCCGCCGACTCTTCCGCTTGCTCCCAAAACATTCAAAAACATTAACTGAAACTCATCCCGATTATGATTAACCTGCATGGCATTGGCATATTCCGCTCCGGGAATATTATCAGCAATTTTAATTTCCTGTTTCCCTTGGGGGTTTCCCGTAACTTTTTGTTGATTTTTAGAATTCATGTTTTTATATAAAATTAATTAGTTAAATTTTTTAATTAGCTGCCCGAAATAATTTCAGGCAGCCTATAAAAAATTTACTTCTTCTCCTCAAACTCCCCTTCAACCGGCTCGTCTTTCTTTTTCTCATCGGCTTTTTTTCCACCACTATCTGCTTGTCCTGCTTGCGCCGCTTGCTCGGCTCCTGGAATTCCGCCTTCTTGCTGTGTTTGATACATAGCAGCGCCGATTTTTTGCGCTATCTGGTTCATTGCTTCCATTTTTTTCTTAATATCTTCAATATCATCTGAATCTTTTACTTTTTTAAGCTCTTCCAATTTTTCTTCCAATTCTTTTTTATCTTCCGGCTTCATTTTTTCGCCGGATTCTTTTAATAATTTTTCAGTTGTAAACACAACCGTGTCAGCCTGATTTTTTATTTCCACTTGTTCTTTTTTCTTTTTATCATCATCGGCATGCTCTTCAGCCTCTTTTTTCATTTTTTCAACTTCCGTCTCACTAAGCCCCGAAGACGCGGTAATGGTAATTTTTTGCTCCTTGCCCGTGGCTTTGTCTTTGGCGCTAACATTTAAAATGCCGTTAGCGTCAATATCAAAAGACACTTCAACCTGCGGCACTCCGCGCGGAGCAGGCGGTATTCCATCAAGCATAAATCTACCCAAAGTTTTATTGTCAGCAGCCATTCCGCGTTCACCCTGCAAAATATGAATTTCCACGCTTGCCTGGCTATCTGCCGCTGTTGAAAAAATCTGTGATTTGTGATCAGGGATAGTTGTATTGCGCTTAATCAACGGAGTGGCAACTCCTCCCAAAGTTTCAATTCCTAGGGACAGCGGAGTAACGTCTAGCAACAACACTTCCGCACCACCATCTTCAAAGCTACCTGCCTGAATAGCGGCGCCAATGGCAACCACTTCATCTGGATTAACAGTTAAATTCGGATCTTTGCCAAAAAACTCTTTTACCTTTTCCTGCACCAAAGGCATTCTTGTCATACCGCCGACCAATATTACTTCTTCAATTTCATTTGTTTTATAACCGGCGTCCTTTAAAGCGCTCCTGCAGGGAGCTAAAGTTTTCTCAACTAAATTTCCAACCAACTCCTCAAGCTTGGCGCGAGTTAATTTCATTACCAAATGCTTTGGTCCGCTTGCGTCAGTAGTTATAAAAGGCTGATTAATTTCTGTTTCCATTGTGGTTGACAACTCTATTTTTGCCTTTTCCGCGGCTTCTTTGATTCTTTGCAAAGCCAAATTATCATTAGCCAAATTCAGGCCGGTATCTTTTTTAAATTCAGCAATAATCCATTTAATAATTACCTGATCAAAATCTTCACCGCCAAGATGCGTATCGCCATTAGTAGATTTAACTTTTACATCACTACCAACCTCATCACTCTCAACATCTAAAATGGAAACATCAAAAGTGCCGCCACCCAAATCATATACTGCGATTTGCTCTCCTTTTTTCTTTTCAAAACCGTAAGCCAGCGCCGCCGCGGTTGGCTCGTTAATAATTCTTTTTATTTCCAAGCCGGCAATTTTTCCCGCATCTTTGGTTGCCTGTCTTTGCGCGTCGCTAAAATACGCCGGAACGGTTATAACCGCTTCGGTAATTTTTTCACCAAGTTTAGCTTCAGCATCAGTTTTTAATTTAGATAAAATCATAGCCGACACTTCTTGTGGAGAATAATCTTTTCCGTTCATTGAAACCTTAACCCCGCCGTTGCTTTTAACGATTTTATAAGGAGCGGTTTTAGCATCCTTCTGCACTTCCTCGTCTTCAAATTTGCGGCCGATTAAACGTTTAACCGCAAAAACAGTATTTTCCGGATTTGTCACAGCCTGCCTTTTCGCGGTTTGCCCAACTAATCTTTCCCCGCTTTTTGAAATAGCCACGATTGAAGGCGTTGTGCGGTTTCCTTCCGCGTTTTCCAAGATTTTCGGCTTTCCACCTTCCATAATCGCCATAGCGCTATTGGTGGTGCCTAAATCAATTCCTAAAATTTTTGACATAATATTTTTGTTAAATTTATAATTTTTATTTTCATAAAATAAAAGCTATAAATTAATTTAATTATTTTATAATTTTAAATTTTTAATTTACTTCAATACTTTTCAACATCTCGGCAAACTCTTCCACGTTCATCAAGCCAAAATCCATATTTACAAAAGCAACGCCTTTATACTCTTTGTTTTTTAAGTTAAAAAGTCCGCCTAAATTCTCACCGATATCAATAAAGGACTCGCCGGAATTCTTGCTAAACTCGTCTTGCCCCGAAAAACTTTTCTTGTTTAAAAGCAATGCCTCTCCGCCGCGATAACCGACTATTTTTGCAGGCTGAATTTCAAAATCAGTATTTTCGTCCATACCGCCCGGCTGATAATAATATTTATTCTTTTTATCAGCAAACCCGTAAGTATCAATAAAATCCATTACAGTTGAAGTGCTCGCGCGAACATAATCCGCGCTTGTTCCGCCAAATATTAATTTATCATTCTTGGAAAATTTTCCAATAAACTTCGTTCCGGTCGCCGACGCGATTATTTCAATTTCAACTTCCCCAAAAATTGCAGGGTATAAAAATGAAAATCCCATTTCGTCATTTATATAATTCTTCTTCGCGTTCTCAAGCAATTTTGCTTTTTCTTCAAGCTCCTCTTTATTTTTAAGCAGTTCTTCTTTTTCTTTTTCAGTGCCTAATAATTTTTCCTTTAAATTATCTAAACGTTTTTCAAATTCCTGCCTGCTGGAACGCGCGTCAGAACTGACTTTTTCAACATCCTTGTCCGCAACCTTGCTTTGCCAGGCATAAATCGCGCCACCCACAATCAATGCTGTCACAAAAACCGATATAGCCATAGTTAAAACGCCACCTTTACTGTCTTTTTTTTCTTTTTGTAATTTTTTTTCTATCATTTCCCTTTTTTCCGGAGCAACAACTTTCTTTACGGCTTTTCTGCGAACAGCTTTTTTTCTAACAGCGGCTTTTTTTCTAAGCGGCCTTTCTACTTGGCTATCGTCTGTTTCATTAACAGATATTTTCACGCCATCCATTTTTTTATCCATAACTTTTTATTTTAATTATAAATTTTGCCTTTTATTTTTTAACGGTTTTAATCTCTATTCTTTTTGGCTTTGCTTCTTGAGCTTTTGGAATTGTAATTTTTAAAACTCCGTCAATAGCTTCAGCTTCGGCTTTATCTCCTAAGACATGAGCCGGTAATGCTACGCTTCTGTAAAAACTGCCGCGCCTTATTTCTTTGCGATAATAATTTTTATCTTCCACTTCGCTTTTTTTCTCGCTCTCTCCCTTAATTGAAAGCACGTCATTTTCAATTGAAACATCAACTTTTTCAGGATCTATTCCAGCTAATTGAGTTTCCACTATTACATTATCTTTATCTTCATAAACATCAATCGCGGGCGTAAAACCGCTTTGACCGCTGCTTAGCGCAGGCCAATCCGATAACATTTTTTCCATATCCTCAAAAGGTTCAAGGAATGGCGTCCATTTAATAATTGCCATATATTTTTTTATTATTTTCATCCATATGAACAGGGCATTGCCCTGTTCCTACAAACAAATAATTATTAATTCTTAATTAACAATAACCTTTGCCGGAATAATAACTTTTCCGCTCAACTTATAGCCCGCTTTTATTTCTTTTTTAACCTTTTCGCCTTTACCCTCAATCGCCTCCATTGTGTTTGGGTCAAATTTCTCGCCATTTGTTTTTATTTCCTCTACTCCTAAATTATTTAAAATATCTTTAAATTGTTTAACCACATATTTAATGCCCTCTGCCCATCCTTTGCCTTGCGCCTCTTCGTCAATATGCGACAATGAAATTTTTAAATTATCATAAACCGGTAAAATCTCATGCAATAATCTTTCATTCGCGTATTTAATAAATTCTTGTTTTTCAACGGCTGTCCTCTTTAATAAATTCTGATAATCCGCCAAGGCGCGCTTATATTTATTATCTAAATCTTCACACTTTTCTTTATCTGACAATTTTTTTACTTTTTGCGCTTTTATTTTCGCATGCTTAATTTTTTTTTCTCCCATATATTTAAATCGTTTTTAATTTATTATAAACAAAATTTATTAAAGTTAAATTTTTTTCATAATCCATTCTAACAGGGCTTAAAATTCCAAACAAACTTTCGTGTTCTCCAATTTTATATTTAGCCATAATTGTGCCGCTAAAATTCCCGAAGGGACTGTCTGAACCGATTCTGATATTTATCCCGTCTTCAATTTCATCAAACACGTCATTTATTATCTCGTCAATTCTATCAATAATCGCGGAAATATCATAAATGATATCAAGCTCGGAAAATTCCGGCTGCTGAAACAAATTTGATATTCCGGTATAATATAAATTGTGCCTGTGAAACGCCCAAAAAACAGTTGCGCCGGTTAAATTAGAAAGTTTTTTAGCAACATTTTTCAAATTCTCTTCACTGGATTCTTCAAACAATTCTTCCAGACCTGCTTGATCTGATTTGTTTATTTTTTTAATTTGAACATTATCAATAAACAATTTATAAGCTTTTTCCGTGGGAATTCTTCCGGCAGAAGTATGCGGTTGGATTATATATTTTTCTTCCTCCAAAGCCGCCATTTCATTCCT
>JAGLLI010000102.1 GCA_023140595.1 Candidatus Parcubacteria bacterium | reverse complement strand
ATATGTATGGCATTGATTATATTATTCCCAATATTTCTTATTTGGAAAATAAAGCTGACTGGATTAAAGGTGCGATAATTACGCACGGACACATGGATCATATTGGCGGTATTCCGCATATTATCGGCAAGATTGGCAACCCCCCCATGTTTACGGGAAAATTAACAGCCGGCTTAATAAGGAAAAGATGCGAAGAGCATCGCGCTTGCCCTAATTTGAATATTTCCGAGATTGATGAAAATTCCACGGCGCAATTGGGCAAATCGTTTAGGGTGGAATTTTTGCGCGTTAACCATTCAATACCGGATTCTTTCGCGGTTATTATCCATACGCCGATTGGCACGGTAATTCATACCGGCGATTTTAAAATTGATTATTCTCCAGTCAATGACAAGCCGGCCGATTTAAACAGAATCGCGCAGCTTGGCGGACAAGGAGTGCTTTTGATGATGTCCGACTCTACCGATTCAAATCATCCCGGCTATCAGGTTTCAGAATCTTCAATTGGAGACGAAATGGATAGAATTTTTGAAAAAATTTCAGGACGTATAATCATCGGCACTTTTGCTTCCCAGCTTTCCCGCATTCAAAAACTGTTTGATTTAGCAAGAAAGCATAACCGTAAAATTTATCTGCAAGGCCGCAGCATGAATAATAACGTGGATATCGCGCACAAAATCGGTTATTTAAAATTCAATACCAGGATTTTAATCCGCGATGCCGATTTAAAACAATTGCCGGATGAAAAAATAATGATACTTGGAACCGGCGCTCAAGGCGAGAGTAACGCGTTTTTAGTAAGAGTCGTTACGGGAGAACATAGGACAGTCAGTTTAAAGAAAGGCGACACTGTAGTTTTCTCATCTTCGGTTATTCCCGGAAATGAAAGGTCAATTCAAAACCTAAAAGACCAGGTAGTGCGCCAGGGCGCCCATGTTATCCATTATCAAATGATGGACGTGCATGCCGGCGGACATGCCAAGCAGGAAGATTTAAAGCTGATGATGCGCTTGTTAAAACCGAAATTTTTTATACCGATTGAAGGCAATCATTATATGCTAAGAACGCACGCTGGTTTGGCGGAACAAGTGGGAATACCGATAAAAAATATTTTTGTTCCTGATAACGGGCAGGTGGTTGAACTGGCAATCGCGAAAAATCAAACTAAAATTGATGATAAATTCAGTTTCGGAACGATAAAAGCCAAAGACACAAAAACAGGCAAAACGGTTTTTATTAACGGCGAATTAACCAAAGAAAAGGTAATTACCGATTACGTAATGGTTGACGGGCTTGGCGTTGGAGATGTGTCTAATATAGTTTTGCGTGACAGAAGAGTAATGGCCGAGGACGGAATGATTGTGGTAATCGCGACAATAGATTCAAAAACCGGAAACACAATCGGCAATCCGGATATTATTTCCCGCGGTTTTGTATACATGAAAGAGAATCGCGAGTTGATTGAAAAAACAAGAATGAAAGTGAAAAATTTGGTTTGCGGGCATGGCAGCGTTAGCAAGGCGGATGATGATTTGATAAAAAATAAAATCCGCAACGAAGTCGGAAAATTTTTATTCAGCAAAACCAAAAGAAGGCCAATGGTTCTGCCTGTGGTGATTAAGGTGTAAAAAATTATTGTTCCCTGCCAACCGTTCCCCACATATCCATTAGCCGGTCTTCAATAAATTCCAAATTGTCATCATCGGTTAATTTGCCTTTTTCAAGAAAATAATCAATTGTTTCAACTACATATTGCTTGTAGGCATCGCGGCTATACCCGCCTTGCTCACGCATTTTTTTCTTAACCAAAGATAAAATTTCTTCAATCTCAAATTCCATATATTTTATTTAAATTATTATTATTTGCTTTTATTATAATATATTACTTAAAATAGTCAATAAGTAAACCCCGTAGAAAGGTATAGCTTGTCGGTTGGCATTAAGTCACCGACTGCGATAAAATATCACACCTCCGATTTTATCAGAAGCTTTTCTTTACGGGGCAAAAATCAAAAAATCCTTGACTTTTTCAGGCTAATATTGTAATATTAAATAAAAATAAGGGGCAGTATAACTGTCTTGTTTTATTGATTTTTTAATAAAAAATAAATTCAATATAAGCCTATGAATGTAACCGAGCTAGCTAGAAAATTAAAAATTACCCCAAATGAACTGCGCGAGCATCTGCCGGGTTTAGGTTTTGATATTGGAAGAAAAGCAATTAAAATAAACAGCAATGTCGCGCGTAAAATCATTAAAAATTGGCCTAAATTAAAAAAACAAATTGAACAGAAAAAACTGCAAGAGCAAAAAGAAATTGAAGAGGAAAAAAATATTGAAAAAGCCGCGATTAAAAAAACCGTTTCCGTGCCAAGCCTTATTAGCGTGCGTGATTTTTCAAGTTTAACCAAGCTTCCTTTAAACGCTATTTTGGCTGAATTGATGAAAAACGGAATTTTTTCTTCAATAAACGAAAAAATTGATTATGATACCGCGTGGCTTGTCGGTTCCGAACTGGGTTTGGATATTAAGCGCGAAAAAGAAAAAAAGCAAGAAGAAAAGCAAGAAAATAAACTGCTTAAAGCCTTGGCATCTGAAAATAAAGACAAATTGCTTGCCCGTCCGCCGGTAATAGTAGTTATGGGGCATGTTGATCATGGCAAGACAAAATTACTGGACGCGATTCGCAAAACTCAAGTAGCGGAGGGTGAAGCAGGCGGCATTACCCAGCATATCGGCGCTTATCAGATTAAAAGACAAGGGCAAGCCATTACCTTCATTGACACTCCCGGACACGAAGCTTTTACCGCTATGCGCGGCCGCGGCGCGCGCATTGCCGATATTGCCATTTTGGTCGTGGCGGCTGATGACGGGGTTAAACCGCAGACGATTGAAGCTTTTCGCATTATTGAGGCCGCTAAAATTCCTTTTGTGGTCGCAATCAATAAAATTGACAAAGAAGGCGCTAATATTGATAAAGTGAAGCAGGAGTTATCAAGCCAGCTTAATATTATTCCGGAAGACTGGGGCGGAAAAACCATTTGCGCTCCGATTTCGGCTTTAAAAAATACCGG
>JAGLLI010000101.1 GCA_023140595.1 Candidatus Parcubacteria bacterium | reverse complement strand
AATTGCGGACAAATGTTTCGTTGCCAGTATGCCTGTCAATAATAAAACCATAGCCTGCCCTGCGCATAAATTGCGCCGGGTTTATTTTTAATTTATCTTTATTTATTAAAAAATTCATAATACGCAACTTTATAACTTTTCACTTTCTACTTCTTTGCAAGCTCCCAGCTTTTTTTATATAATTCAAACGTTTTTTGCTTATTTGGAAGTTGATTTACAGAATTAAAAGCATTTTTAGCAAGCCTTTCTCTTAACCCGCAATCATCCATTACACGCATCATATTTTGCGCTAATTTATCCAAATTGTCAACCGGTGAAACAAGCGCGCTTTCCTCGTTTATTACTGCCTCGTTGGCGCAGCCGACATCGGTCATGATAATCGGAATACGCGCTATTGTTGCTTCTATTATTACTCTTCCCCATCCTTCATAATTTGATGACAAAACATAAGTATCTGCTCGAGAATAATAATCATAAATATTATCAACCCAATCCAAAAATTCAACTTGCGATTCAATTCGCAATTCAGCGCACATATTTTTTAACAATTTTTCTTCCGGTCCTTTGCCAATTAACAATAATTTCGCGCGCGGATATTTTTTAACAACTCGCGCAAATGCTTTAAGCAGTAAAGGCAGATTTTTTTGTTTTACAAAACGTCCTAAATTAAAAAATATAAACTCGCTATTTTTATTTTTCTCAAATTTTTTAATATCCGCTAATTTTGTATAAACCGGCACAACAATAATTTTATTTTTTTCTATTTTTAAATTTTCAACTAAATATTTTTTTATTCTTTGGCTGACAACGCGAACGTTGTCTGCCCTTTTTATAATAAATATTCCCAAAAAATATCTAAAAAAATGCAATAATTTTTCTTGACGCCAATACTTTTGGCTGAAAAAATCGCCATGCTCTTGAACATTTAAACCGATTTTAAATTTTTTTGAAAGCAATAGTCCGATTAGTCCGACCTCAAACGGATCTTGCGTTGTAATAACATCGCATTTTTTTTGTTTAATGATTTTTTCTGATTTTTTATAAATATTAAACAATTGGCTTGCGCGATTATTCCCGCCCGAGCCATATACTCTAACTTTATCTGACAAATCTAATTCTTTATTTTCTTTGTTAGGTGCGACAACAAAATATTTTTCGCTCCAATAGCCGTATTCTAAAATTCGTTTCGCGCTTACGGAATTTTTATCCAAGACGGAAGAATCTAAACTTAAATTTAATACGCGCATATTTTTATAATATTTTTACCAAACTATCAATCATATTTTTAACACTAAATTTTTCCAAATCTTTTCTGCCATTTTCAACCATCTCTTGCCTTGCTTCCTTGTTTTTCCAAATTTCTAAAATAGCATTTTTAATCTGCTCTCTATTATTATATTCAACTAATAATCCATTCTCGCCTGGCTTCACAACTTCAACATTGCCGCCGACATCAGTTATTATCACAGGCAGCTCCAAATACATCGCTTCAATAACAATGTGCGGCAAACCCTCATAGCCCGTATTTAAAACAAAAAAATCACTCGCCTTTATATACTGCCACAATTTTTTCTGGTCCAAACTGCCAAGCAATTTAACATTATCTTGCAATTTGCTTGTACTCGCTTGACGGGTGTAATTTGTAATTTGTAATTGATAATTGTTTAATTCCGGTCCTTCGCCAATAATATATAATTTAAAATTTTTGTTTATTTTTAAAAGTTCCGGCATAATATCAATCAACACATCAAAACCTTTCCACGGCACAAGGCGGCCGACTGAAATTATCACATCTCCGGAAACATTCAATTCCTTGCGCAAAATTTCTTTTTCTTCCATAACTTCGGCTTTTCTAACTGAATTATAAATAACATTTATTTTTTCCTCCGTAATCCCCCATTGCAAAACAATTGATTTTAAATAATTGCTTGGGACGATTATCTTTGCCGCGTTTATTG
>JAGLLI010000100.1 GCA_023140595.1 Candidatus Parcubacteria bacterium | reverse complement strand
TAATCCCCTACTATTTTTAAATAATATTTCTTCCCGCGCAAACAACAAGCCAAACTCGCAGGTATGCCGGATGATATCGGATCCTGTATATACACCAAATCCGCCCAAGACATTAATTTCCAAATCTCTAAAAAATATTTAAAATACCGCAAAAAAATATTTTGATTGCGACTGACTCTAAAAACTTTATCATTACTAAAATTATTCTCAAACTCTTGATTCTTATTCGCATATGTTACAACTTTCACTTCAAATCCTTGCTTAGGCAATTCCCCAAGCAAAGTATTAACATAAGTTGCCGGTCCTCCAATATCAGGCGGAAAAATACCGGTTGCCGCTAAAATTTTTTTCTTATTATTCATACTTTTCTGAAAACTAAAAATTTATATAAAATAAAACTAAAAATAGACAAAGAGCCGTATATTACCACTTGCGCCAACATATACCATACATCTAATTTTTCAACCAAGAAATACAATAAAGCCATATTTATTAATAAATTTGAGCTTGTTACGATAAAATAAATTATTATTTGTTTAAATACTTTTTTATCATTATTTTGAAATGTCCATCTTTTTTGCAAATTAAAACTGACGGCAAGGGAAACAAAAAAAGCCAAAATAGCCGATAGCAAATAATAAATATGAGCGAATTCAGTTAAAATAAAAAGTGTTGATAAATTTACCAACGCCCCTGTACAGCCAGATATAACATATTTTATATAAATTTTATTTTTAACCGCCAACTCCCTGATTTTGCTATTCATGTTTTTACTTAAAATTTTTAAACACTTTTTCCATGTCTTTCGCCATTATATCCCAGTCATATTTTTTAATAACCAATTCTTTGGCATTTTCAGTAATCTCTTTAACCAAACTTGGATTTTTTAATAATTTATTTATCTTATCAGCTATATTTGCCGGATTATTAACATTGCAAAAAATACCGGTTGGCTTTTTATTTGGATTTTTATCAGGATCAAAAAGAAAATCCACAATTCCGCCAACCGGCGTGGCGATTACAGGAATACCGACAGCCATAGCCTCAACAAAAGAACAGCCAAATCCTTCTGATAAAGAAGGGCGGATAAATATATCGGAAATTTTAAGATATTTCGGTATAATTTTATGATCAACATGACCTAAAAATAAAATTCGTTCATCCACCTTTTTTTCTTTTGCCAGTTCTCTTAATTTTTTTTCATCAGAACCAACTCCTAAAATCAAAAATTTTATATTTTTCGGCAAAAACTCAAAAGCCTTTATCACATCATCAATAGCATTCTTTTTTTCCAATCTTGAAGTGGTTATAATAAATATATCATCCTTTTCTTTTTTTAAAGCGCGGAGATCTTCTTCTTTATATTCACTTGAAAAATGTTTAATATTAACCCCGTTGGGCACCAAAATCGGTTTTCCCTTAAACCCCATGTCACGAGCATAATCTCCCAAATACTTAGAAATAACCTGAACACTATCCGCTTTTGTAAATATCTTTTTAAAAAACAAAAACAACACCCCAATCCGCTTCCGATAATAATCCAATGGGTCGCCTTCTTGCAGAGTTAAAAGATATTTAACTTTTTTATGAAAAATTTTAAAAAACAAAGCGCCAAATCCTGAATAATTTGCCATAATCGCCCAAACAATATCATACTTATTTTTCTTATGCAGTTTTCTTGCTTTTAGATACGCTAAAAACGGAAATAAATATTTATTTATTTTTAACGGAAATCTATTTAAATCAGACATATCAACATTTTTTCCGCAAAAACCGATACGATAAACATTAATATTTCCAATTCTTTCAAATTTATGTAATTTTTTATCAAACCTTAAAGTTATCATGTCAAACTGAAAATCTTTCATCCTATCTGTGTTTTCCTTAACCGCAACTTCAGCTCCGCCGCAAAAAGGATAATAAGC
This sequence comes from Candidatus Parcubacteria bacterium, assembly GCA_023140595.1. Classification (GTDB taxonomy): domain Bacteria; phylum Patescibacteriota; class Patescibacteriia; order Patescibacteriales; family UBA12075; genus JAGLYP01. The sequence continues at coordinate 9,095 of JAGLLI010000100.1, read as the reverse complement.
AATTGAAAAAATAAGTATCTTTTTGCGCATATTTCTTTATTTAATTACTCCTTCCCCATAAACCCCTTTTAATAAATCCAAATCCTTCCCTGACTTAGTTAATAAATCAATATTCTTTTTTTCAATTGCCCTAAGGGCGTTTAGTCCCGCTTCATCACCGACATGTTTTTCATACATTTCAATAAACGCAGCGTAATCTTTAATAAAACAATGCCCGCCTGCTCCACGGCCGCCTTCATCTTGTTTCTCCGGCTTAAGCTGATAAGCATCTCCGCCCAAAGTACCGCTTTTGTGAACCGGTGTCATATGACTGGAGCCAATGCGAGGATCGGCTGACATGCCATCTCTTATCGCTTCCCAGCTAGCGCCGCTCTTAACTGCCAAATCATAAAGCAAATTTATAAAAATCACCTTAAAATAAAACCAATTATTGCCTCCGTATTTAATAAGTTCGGCTTCTTTCGCGCTGCAAACAAGCTCAAACGGGCTTTTTGGAAGAACCGATAAAATCAGCTTTGCTTTTTTTTGATAATCTTCATTGTCAACCGGCATGCCGATTATATTTCGTTTCGGATTTGCCGCATCTTGAGCCGCAGTAGCTTCGGTAAGAAATTCCGGCGAATGAAATACAAAAATATTAGGATTTTCTTTTTGAATTTCATCCGTAACGCCAAGCAATAAAGTGGATTTTATCACGGCAATTTTGCCCTTGCCAACTTTTTTAATGGCATTTTTAAGTATTGACGCGTCAAACCCTTTTGCCGTACTGGGTGTTGGCACGGCAATGAAAACAATATCGCACCCAGTAATTTTATCACTGTTATTAACATGAGGCTCCTCCAGCGCGTAACGCGTTACTTTATAGCCCCTTTTTTCAAAATCATCAGCATAATGCTTGCCAATCCACCCCTGACCAATAAAACCGATTTTAATGTTATTTTTTTCTTTCATGCTTTTGTAATATTAAGCCTTGTATAATTTTTATCTATAAGTTATTATTAAATAAAATGAGTTAAAAGTCAATTATAAGCCACCAACCGCCCAGCCATATAATGGCAGGGCTAAAAATTTTAAATCCCGCTGAAGCGGGATGCTATTAAAAACGTTCGTAGCAACATCCCGTTTTAACGGGATTAAAAAAATTAGCCTAGGCATTCATGCCTAGGCGGGATATGGATAGCGGCTTATTTTAAATAAAAAAATAATTTCTACTATGAATAACATTGATAAACTACTACTTATTAAAAAATATAAATATTGGAAAGTTATGTTACACGCCAACCAATGTTATTTGGGTAGGTGTGTTTTATGGTGCATGAGAGCTGATGCAACTGATTTATTTGAAATAAATGAAAAGGAAAAAAATGAATTTTGGAATATTTCCAAAAAATTAAACAAAACCATTAAACACTTATGGCATCCGAATAAGATGAACTATGCATCATTAGCTAATAGAACGCCGCATTTGCATGTTCATTTTATTCCAAGATACAAAAGTGAGAGAATGTTTGGAGATTTTAAATTTCTTGATGTTAGATGGGGAAAAAATTATGCACCCTATGACAAGAGTTTTAAAATTTCAGATGAATTAATAGAAAAAATAAGATCAACGATATTAAAAAAATTTGAAGAACAATAAATAAAATAACATTCGTGTATTCGTAAAAATTCGTAATTCGTAGTGGAAATTTATCAAAAATCGGAAGAAGATAAAAAACCACTCCAAAAACATTAAAATAAATCCAAAAACAAAAAATATGCCCCAAACATTTTACAAATTATATTATCACATAATTTGGGCGACAAAGAAAAGATTGCCGTTAATAAATCCTGAAATTGAGAAATTAATAAAAAAATATGTCCCTAATAAAATCACTGAATATAATGGCAAACAATTAGCGCTTAATATGGTTGAAGATCATATTCATTTGCTCGTAAGCATTCCTCCGAAAATCAGCATCGCGGATTTTGTTCATAAGATAAAAGGCAGTTCATCACATCATATTAACGCATTGCAAGGAGGAAAAAATTTTTATTGGCAATCAGGCTACGGCATAGTGAGTTTATCTGAAAAAGGAGTTCCGTTTGTAAAACAATATATTAACAATCAAAAACAAAAACATCAAAACAATGATTTAGTTGATATTTTGGAATATATTCAGGATGAGGACGGCGAACAAAGGGAAACCGCGAAAGAAATCCCAATCGCCCAGCCATATAATGGCAGGGCTAAAAATTTTAAATCCCGCTGAAGCGGGGTGCCGTTAAAAACGTTCATGGCAACATCCCGTTTTAACGGGATTAAAAAAATTAGCCTAGGCATTCATGCCTAGGCGGGGTAAAAAGTAGAAATATGCTAAACATACTAATCTTAGTCACAAAAGCCGAAATCGGAGGCGCTCAAATGTCGGTTTTGAATTTGGCTGAAGAATTAAAAAAACAAGGGCATAATGTTGTTGTCGGTTTTGGTAAAGGTAATTTTTTAAGCGCGGAATTAAAAAAACTGAATATCCCCTATTACCGTTTTAAAAAACTTATACGCACCCATAATCCGCTTAAAAATTTGCTTTTTTTATTTGAATTTAAAAATTATTTAAAATCTAATAATTTTGATATTATTCATATTAACAGTACTAACGCGCTTTTAGCCGGTATTGCCGCCAAGATTTCTAAATCAAAAGCAAAAACCGTTTTTACTTTTCGCGGAATGTCGCTTTTGGATTCTAATTATAAAAAATATAAATTTTTAAAAATTATTTATCGCGCGTATTTTAAATTCTTGTTAAAATATATTGATGAAAAAGTTTTTGTCAGTAAATTTAATTATGATTTTGCCTTAAAAGAAAAAATAATTAAGAAAGGCAATGTTGTTTACAACGGACTAAATAAAGAAAGGTTAAAATTTTATGACAAACAAAAAGTAAAAAATTTATTAGCAGCACATTTGCAAACAAATTTGGATAACAAATTCATTATCGGAACAATCGGACGGCATTGCTACGCCAAAAACTATGAATTTTTAATTAATATTTTTCAAGATATTTTAAAAATAAATCCTTTTGCTGTTTGCGTGATAATCGGTAGTTTTGGCAAGGAAACTTATAAATATAAAAGGCTAATCAAAAAATTAAATTTAAAAAATAAAATATTTTTAACAGGCGAAATTAACAACGCCAGCAAATTTATTTCCGCTTTTGATTTATTTACATTAGTCTCCAGATATGAAGGCATGCCGATTACCTTGATTGAATCTTTATTTGCCAGTCTGCCGATTTTAGCCTCGCGCGTCGGCGGAATTCCGGAAATGCTTAATAACGACGATGCGCAACTTTTTGAATTAAATAATAAAAACGATTTTTTAAAAAAATTCGTAACTCTAAGCCAAGAAGAAAAAATTATTAAAAATATTAAAAGAAACAACCGAGAACTTTCGGAAAAATATGATATCAAGAATACAGTGGAGGAATATTTAGAAATATATAATTCGTAATTTTTAATTGATAATTGAATACATGTGTGGAATTGCAGGAAAACTTAACTTCAAAAACCAGCCTGTTGAAAAAACAGATATTTTGGCGATGATGAATGAAATCAAGCATCGCGGGTCGGATGATGAAGGAATTTATTTGAATAATAATATCGGCTTGGGACATAGAAGATTATCGGTTATTGATCTTAGCAAAAACGGTCAACAGCCAATGGCTGATGAAAGCAAAAGATTTTGGATTACATATAATGGAGAAATATATAATTTTTTGGAATTAAAAAAAGAATTATTAAAATACGGAATTAAATTTAAATCAAACACTGATACTGAAATTATAATTTATTTATACAAAAAACACGGACCAACATGCCTAAAATTTCTGCGTGGAATGTTTGCTTTTGCTATTTGGGATAATGAAAAAAAAGAATTATTTTTGGCGCGTGATTGCGTTGGCAAAAAACCGCTTAAATATTATTTGGATGATAATGTTTTTATTTTTTCCTCGGAATTAAAAGCTATTTTAAAAAATAAAGAAGTAAAAAAAGAAATAGATTGGCAGGCGATTGATGAATTTTTAACTTTCAAATACGTTCCCGCGCCAAGAACCGGTTTTAAAAATATCTACAAACTTCCACCGGCGCATTATATAATTCTTAAGGCAAATGGAGAAAAAATTTTAAAACAATACTGGGATTTGGATTACTCCAAAAAATTTGAATTAAGTGAAAATGATTGGCAAAAAAAAATTACTAAAAAAATGCAAAAATCAGTTCAGGCGCGCCTAATTTCCGATGTTCCTTTGGGTGTTCATCTTTCAGGAGGAATAGATTCAAGCATAATTGTTGCCCTTATGTCCGAGGCAAGCGCAAACAATATCAAAACTTTTTCCATCGGCTTTAAAGAAAAAAAATATAATGAGTTGGATTATGCGCGGCTTGTCGCGAAAAAATATAACACAGATCATCAAGAATTTATTATTGAGCCTAAGGCAATGGAAATCTTGCCAAAACTCGCCTTTCATTATGAGGAGCCTTACGCTGACGCGTCTATGATTCCAAGCTGGTATTTATCTGAAATGACAAAAAAACATGTTACCGTTGCTTTGAGCGGCGATGGCGGCGATGAAGTTTTTGCAGGCTACAACCGCTATTTGTCGGCGCAATTATATTTTAAGCTTAAAAAACTGCCTTTTAAAAAATTATCAGCCCGTTTTAACTATTTAATTTACAAAGCGACAGGCAATGATATTTTTTATAAAGCCTCGCGCCAGCTTAACGCAAACTATAATTCATTGGCTGATTTTTATTTAAGCGTAATTCAATATTTTTCTGAAAAAGAAAAAAAACAATTGTTTGAAAAATTTTTAAATTTAAAAATAAACAATTCTTATCAAGAGAAAATAAATAATTACAATTGGCTTGACCAGCTTTTATACATAAGTATAAAAACGCATCTACCAGACGATCTATTAGTAAAAACCGACATTGCTTCAATGGCTCACGGGCTTGAAATCCGCTCCCCTTTTCTTGATCAAGAGTTAATGGAGCTATCAGCCAAAATGCCGGCTAATTTAAAAATAAACGGCTATAATAAAAAATATATTCTAAAAAAAATCGCGGAAAAGTATCTTCCGCGCGAATGTATTTATCGTCCCAAGCAAGGCTTTAGCGTACCGCTTGATTATTGGTTTCGCGGCGAGTTTAATAATTATTTAGAAGAAAATATTTTAAATAAAAATTTTCTGGATTTTGGTTTTAATAAAAATTTTATTTTAAAGTTATTGCATAATCACAAATCCGGCAAAGCCCGCAACGAAAACCAGCTTTTTACTCTTTTAATGCTTAGCTTGTGGATTAAGAGGTGGTTTTGATGTTGCGCGACATATATCATACATTTTGATTTTTTTAAAAACTTGACAAAATATACCTCATAGAGTATATTAATAATATATAAATATGGCAATTAATATTCGTTATCATGAGTCAAATTCGGGTAAAATTTTTATTAAGGATTACATTGATTTATTAGACGAGAAGACGCAATATGAAATTTATTCTTTTTTGCTAAAATTTAAAAACGATTATCGTTTTAGGCAAAGCCCCTATTGCAAAAAAATTAATAAAGACATTTTTGAAATCAGGATTAAAATAAAAGATTGTTATAGAATATTATACGCGTTTTTATACAAGGATACTGTTATCCTGTTGCATATTTTTAAAAAGAAAACCAATAAGATGCCTAAAAAAGATTTAAAATTGGCTATTAATAGATTGAAATTATATGAACAATAAAAAAAAATATAATTTAGCAAAAATTCAAAAGCTAACCGAGCTTGATGATGTGTTAAAGAAAAAATTAAAAAATCCAAAATTTAAAAAAGGGTTTGATTTGGCGTTAAAGCGCTGGGATTTGGCTCATGAAATTATGATGGCGAGAAAAAAAGCTAAAATGACTCAAATAGAATTTGCCAAAGAACTCAAAACCAGCCAAAGTTTTGTAGCCAGAGCTGAAAACGGAGGACAAAATTTAACCATTAATGTTTTGATGAGGATGGCTGATGTGCTGTCTATAAAACAAAAAAAGTCGGTTAAATTTCAAATAGTCAGTTCGACTTAAAAAAAGTTATATCGCCTCATCCTCGCCTAGGCATAGAATGCCTAGGCTACATTTTTTTAATCCCGCTAAAAGCGGGATTTTTTTATTGACGTTTTTATGTAAAAAAAAGACGACCTGTATAAAAAGCAGGTCGTCGTAGACTTCATTTTAGAAGCAATTGGTTTAAATTTCTTCGTTTGGCTCTGGCAGACGATGAGGAAGTTCATAACCTCTTTTAAAAAACTTAAGTAAATATTTTTCCGAATCCAGAGTTATGCCCCAAGTATATTCAATAAACTCTTTAAGAAATTCCTCAACATCCTCTTTGTCTCTTGCAAAACTTAAAACCTTGTCGATAGCAATTTCTTTTTCTGGTTCTTTTATGTCATTATCATTAAATACATCAAATGCGTCATGTATAGTTTTTGACAATTCAATTGCGCGTTTGAATGCCGGTCTAAAATACTCCTCATATTTCAAGGGCACTCTTTTAATATCGAATAAGTCGTTATCCAACATTCTAAAAATATCTTTAGTGCTTATTGCCGACTTTATGACCTTCCTGCAATTTTCCAATATTTTCGCTTTGGCAATATCTTCTTTTGATATATTTGTCATGGCAAACCTCCTATAAAATTGTTAAAAAAACATAATTCGCAAAATCATATAATAATATAAGCATAATTTATTTTAAATGTCAATCAAGTCTGTCAAGTCAAGAGAAACTCATTTTAACCCCTCAATAAACCTCTCAGCATTGTCTTTTAACTTTGGATCCAGTTCAATTGCTTTTAGCGCTGCTTTTTCCGCTTTTTCAAGTAAACCCTGCTGTTTATATAAAGCCGCGGCTTTTATCCACACCTCGGGATTTTTGGCCTCTACTCTTGTTAATGCTTCATACATCTTGACTACCCGTTCCCAGTCTTCTTTGTTTATATATTCGTTGATTTGCGTTTTTAACAAGCTAGCCGGAGTTAGCCTTGACGCTCCGCCCAAATCAATACAATTCTCAACATATTCCGCTGCTTCATCGTTTTTTTGATGATATAACAAAGTTTTGGCAATATAACACTGAGTTTCTGAATATTTCGGAAGCAGCTTGTCCGCGTATTTTAATGTTTCAACCGCCGATTCCAAATTGCCTTGCGTAATTTGAATTTGCGCTTTTTGATAATAAATAGGCACGCGCCCTGGACTGGCTTTAATTGACATATCAATTGCTTCCAACGCGCGATTCATATAAAAATTATATTTATCAACATTGCCTGCGTAGTGCGTAGCGGCAACGTTATAAGTCTGAGCCAGCATCATCTGGCTTAAACTGTCGCCTTCATTATATTCAACATTGATTTTTGCCAAATCAATCGTGAAATCCAGCACTTCATCTGCTTTTTCTTTTTCTAGATTTTTTAAAATACCAGGATTGGAAATAACCAAACGGACAAAACTGGTGCGGCTGTCGCGATCTAAAACAGTATCCAATTTCAAAATCTCCTTGTAAGCATCATAAGTATCCAACACCTTGCCTTGCGCCCAATACCTTTGCCCGTCAATTGTGCCGATAAGCATTTGCCAAGGTCTGATATTATATTGAAAGGCAACAACAAGCATAATTATTCCGGCAATAACTAACGCGTAAATCTCTTTATTATTTATCTTTTCGCTGCTTCCCAGCTCTCGGATAAAACCTTTAAAACGAAACGATGTGTGTTCCTCGGAACCATCTTCTTCAACATTAAGCCAATGCACGTAAGCCAAAGTAAGCATAAGCATTAAATAAGTCGCCAAAGAATCAAAAACCGCTAAATTTTGCACAAAATACGCAGTAAACAAGCCAACCAGCATTGAAAATTCATGAATGGATATTTCATCGGCGCGATATTTTCTTATCAAATACCAAGCGACTGCCGCAAAAAATGACAAATAAGCCAAAAGTCCGATTGAACCGGTTGTTGATGCAATATCAATTACATTGTTATGGGCGCGATCAAAATAAGTTTCCGAACTTGTATGGGTTAAAAAAACAGGATCAAAATATTTATCAAACACAATCGCGTAATTGCCATGTCCTGTACCAAAAAACGGATGCTCTTTAAAATCCTGCAATGCCGCGTTCCATGAAATCAAACGAGTTTGAAAAGTGGCTTTGTTTAATGATATGTCTTTAACAATATCATTTAAAGCCGGAATATTTTTAGTTAAAAAATTGTCGCGGTTAAAAACAAAAATATTGGAAATAACAATCATTGCCAAAATAAAAGCACTAACTGAAATTATTTTAATTTTTTTATTTTTATTTAATAAGCCGTATAAAAACAAAACCACTAAAACACTAAAGCCAAGCCCTACCATAGCGCCGGATGTTCCCGCCCTATCAAAAGCCATTAAAATAACCGGCAAAGGAATCAAATAAAGCCATTTCAAGCCGGTATTGCGCTCTTTAAAAAACAAGAGCATGGCAAAATACATGTTAAAAATCAAATATCCGCTAACATAAGAAGAATTTCCCAGCGTGCTGTATCCAATATCGGATAAGCCTTTAAGGCTTAAAAAAACGGAAAGAATTAATGACCAAATCATCATTTCTTTCCAGTCGCGCCAATCGCGAAAAACAGTGATTAAAATAAGATAAAGCCCGAAAAAATGCAAAACATGAAAAGCTCCAAGCATTCTCTCAACATCGCCCCAGAAACTTAAATTCCAGTCTACACCCGCGAAACAAGAAATTATCATTGCCGCAAAATACGCAATCAGTCCGTATGTTATAAAATTCCTGCCTTTTTTGTTTTTAAACGGGTTGTATTCGGGATATTTCACTATTAAAGCCACCCAAAAAATCAATAATATTTCAATTAAAATATTAAACGGAATCTGTTTGGATGTGATAAAAGGAAATAATAAATTCTTAAATACAAAAAAAATTGAAGTTAATGCTAAAAAAGAACCGATTTTTAAAATAAAAATATAAACTTTCTGGCTCATAATTTTAAAAATCCTGAAAAATCAGGATTAA
>JAGLLI010000010.1 GCA_023140595.1 Candidatus Parcubacteria bacterium | reverse complement strand
CCATAAGCGGTATGTTCGCGTTTTTTAAAATAAACGGAATGCCTTTTCATTTTTTTGTATTAAATTTTATTCAGACTTCAAAAAAGCCGAAAAAAAGAGTTTGGATTAATGAGGGCGAAAATATTATGGAAGATACGAAAAAAATAATTAAAGAATACGCGCCAATACAAAAAAAGCATATTAACGCTTCTCGTTTAAGCGAATTAGCTTTAATTGTTGACACTAGCGGCGCTTATCGCGGAGAAATTGACACGCAAGCTGATGAAAATGTTAAAGAAAATATTAAAACCGTTAAATTTTAAATATGTCCAATCCTAAGAATAAATTGGCAAGAAATAAAATTGCTTCCTCTACGGAAAAATTTTTGGATATTGCCGAGGTAAAAGAAGATGCTGTAATTATGCGCGACGGCACTTTGCGGGCGGTTATTTTAGTTTCAAGCATTAATTTTGCTTTAAAAAGCGAGGATGAGCAGAATGCGATTATTTCCGCTTATGTTAGTTTTTTAAATAATATTGACTTTCCTTTGCAGATTGTTATTCAGTCGCGCGAGTTAAATATTGAAAATTATATAAAATCATTAAAACAAAAAGAAAAAGAGCAAACCAATGAATTATTGAAAATGCAGACAGGCGAATATGTGCAATATATTCAAGAGCTTATTTCAATGAGTAAAATTATGAATAAGCGCTTTTATGTTGTTTTGGCTTATAATCCGCTGTCTGATAAGCAAAAAGGTTTTTTTAGCCGTTTTTTTGACGTATTTAAGCCAGCGATTTTAATTAAAATGAAAAGCAATATATTTCAAAGGCGCAAAGTTGAATTAGCTCGCAGGGTTGATAATATTATTGCCGGCCTTGGTTCAATCGGGTTGCAATCAGTTCAACTTGACACGCAAAGCCTTTTGGAATTATATTATAATACTTATAATCCCGCTACTTCAATCAATCAGAAGCTGGTTGATGTTAATCAATTAAGAGTAGATGGTTAGTAAAAATTATGTTTGAGCCTAAAAAAGCGCAAGAGCAAGAATTTGAATTAGAGCGTCAGCGCGCGGAAGCCGAGAAAAAATCTATTAAAGAATTAAGCCATTCGGTTGATATAACCAAGGAGTATATTGAAGAAGAAAAAGCGTATCGCCGCGGCGTTATTTCAATAAATGATTTAATCGCTCCCGCCAGCATGAAGATAAACCCGGACTATTTGATTCTGGGAGATAAGTTCGTGCGTACGATTTTCATTATAAATTATCCGCGTTATATAAGCGTTGGCTGGTTTGCGCCGGTTATTAACCTTAATTCCACTTTTGACGTGGCTATGTTTTTTTATCCCGTTGAAAGCGCTATTATTTTAAAACAATTAAAAAAGAAAGTAGGCGGATTGGAAGCGCAAATAATTTCCGACGCGGAAAAGGGCGCGGCGCGAGACCCCTTGCGCGAGACAGCGTTAAGGGACATTGAGGCCTTGCGCGACGCTTTAACTCAGGGTATAGAAAAATTTTTTCAATTTGCTCTATATGTAACAATATATACTGAAAAAAAAGAAGAATTAAGCCGCTTGACAGGCGAGATTGAAAATATTTTCGGTTCGCGCCTGGTTTATTCAAAAAAAGTTTTTTATCAGGCCGAGCAAGGCTTTAATTCCACATTGCCTTTGGGAAATGATGAATTATATATTACTTTTAATATGAATTCATCTCCGATTGCTTCGTCATTTCCTTTTATTTCAAGCGAACTGACCACTGATAACGGAATTTTATACGGCATAAACCGCCATAATAACAGTTTAATTCTTTTTGATCGTTTTAGTTTGCAAAATGCCAACACCGTGGTATTCGCGACTTCCGGAGCCGGTAAAAGCTACGCGATTAAACTGGAAATTTTGCGCTCTTTAATGTTGGGAACCGAAGTTATGGTAATTGACCCCGAGCATGAGTATAAGCATTTATCCGATGCTGTGGGCGGCACTTATGTTAATTTATCATTGTCCAGTGAAAATAAAATTAACCCGTTTGATTTGCCGCGCGCAATCGGCGGCGATTCCAAACCAGGCGATATAATTCGCAGCGCCGTCATAACCGTCAAAGGCTTGATTCGCTTAATGCTTGGCGACCTTAATCATGAAGAAGATTCAATAGTTGACCGAGCTCTATTGGAAACTTACGCAAAAAAAGACATTACTCCTGACTGTGATTTGGCAACCGTTGAAGCGCCGATTATGCAGGATTTGCAGGATATTATGGAAGGAATGGAAGGCGGGGCTGATTTGGCTTTAAGGCTTAGAAAATATACCCAAGGAACTTTTTCAGGCTTGTTTAACAGTCCTACTAATGTTAAAATGGATAATATTTTAGTATGTTTTTCAGTACGCGATCTGGAGGATGAATTAAGACCGATAGCGATTTACACGATTATTAATTATATTTGGAATGTTGTCCGCAGCGTTTCCAAAAAGCGCATACTGGTAATTGATGAAGCTTGGTGGCTGATGCAGCATGAGGATAGCGCGAAATTTATTTTCGCGCTGGTTAAAAGATGCAGAAAATATTATTTAGGAGTAACTACTATTACGCAAGACGTAAATGATTTTTTGATTTCGCCTTACGGACAGGCTATTGTGACTAATTCGTCTTTGCAGCTCTTATTAAAGCAATCAAGCGCTTCCATTGATTTGGTGCAGAAAACTTTTGTTTTAACCGAAGGTGAAAAATATTTACTTTTAGAATGCGGTGTTGGAGAAGGGATATTTTTTGCAGGCACAAAGCACGCGGCCATTAAGATAGTCGCTTCCTACACGGAAGATCAGCTAATTACATCAGATCCGCGCCAACTCTTGGAGATTGAAGAAGCAAAAAAGGAATTTGCGGAAAACTTAGGACAAGAAAGCAATCAGGAAGACAGAGAAGGCGCCGCCAAAGACATGGAGATAGCTTAATTTTAATATGTTGCTAAAATTTAACTATAAAAATATATGCAAAAAAAAATATTTGGCTTTATAATTATTTTAGTCGGTGTAATATTGCTTGCCGGTATTATTTATGTTTTTTTCGCTGGCGATTTTTTAAATTTAATAGGAAAAACAAATGATGACCCCGCAATAAGCAATAACAAAGATAATGAAATTTCAAAAGTGCTTAATATTAACGAAGACCGGATAAATTCCAGTCAGGACAGCGCAAGCAAAGACCCGAGAGAAATTACGATTGGCAATCTTGATGAAAATAATACTGAAACAGAAGACAAGCAAGTAAGCAAAAAGGATTTAATCAGGATTGCCGGTTCTTTTGCGGAACGTTTTGGAACTTATTCCAACCAATCCAATTTTGGCAATATTAGCAGTTTGAAAATTTTTATGAGTTCAAAAATGAAAAAATGGTCGGATAGTTATATAAAAGAGCAAAAAGAAAAAAATTATGACACATCTATTTATTACGGCATAACAACCAAGTCTGTCGCACCAGAGTTAAAAGATTTTGACGATGACCTGGGTTTTGCCAGCGTATTGATTTCCACGCGCAGAAGAGAAGCAACAGGAACAATGAACAACTATTCCAATACTTTTACTCAGGATATTTTAATTGATTTTGTCATAGAAGACGGAGCATGGAAAGTTGACAGCGTTTTCTGGCGGGAGTAATTTTTAAGAATATATTTTTTTATGCTAAAAAAAATAAATAAAAATAAATTTTACGCGTATTTTTTTGTCATTGCATCGCTATTGGCTTTTTTGCTTTTGTTTGGCATTTATTTAATTTTTTATTTAAATAATTATTATAATCGTTTGATTGCCGCAGATGAAAAAAATTATACCAAGCAAGCAATGCAAATAGATGCCGATATTTCAGATCCATTTATTACCAAGGTTCCTAATCGGAAAGATATGATTAAGGAGCCGATTTTACGCGCAGAGGATCCTGTTTTGGGTTTTATTGACGCGCCGGTTACTGTTTTTATTTATTCTGATTATGATTGCGAATATTGCGCCGAGCAATTAAAAATGATAAAAGCAAGTGTTGTAAAGCATGAAAATAAAATAAAATTAATTTGGAAAGATTATCCTGAGGCTGATTTTGACTCCGTGTCATACAAGGCGGCTGTTGCCGCGCGCTGCGCCGGTGAGCAGGGTTTGTTTTGGGAATATAATGAAAGATTATTTTCTGAGCCTGAAAATTTAAGTCAAACTACATTCAGAAAGATAGCTTTAAAAACAGGTTTGGATATTAAAAGATGGCAGGCCTGCATTAACAAAGGCTCAGTTAAAAAATTAATTAATGACAATATTTTTGAAGCCGACGCCTTATTGATTAACGGCGTGCCTTTTGTGTATATTAATAATCAAGGATATTTGGGCGGAATTGAAGAGGGGGAGTTGGAGGGGTTGATTGAGAAAGAATTAATTGAAGATTAAATGCCAAAATCGCAAAAAACAATTTACGAATGTTCAAAATGCGGCGCGCAGTCTTCAAAATGGATTGGGCGCTGTTTGGAGTGCGGTTCTTGGGGGACTTTAAGCGAACAGTTTGTAGGAGAATCGCAAGAAAAGAAAAAGAATATATCTGTTTCCGCTAAGATAGTGAATTTGGAAGAAATAAAATCGCAGAATTTGACGAGAATGGCTACGGGAATAAATGAATTAGACAGAGTGGTGGGCGGGGGAGTTGTGCCGGGATCTTTGTTGCTTTTAGCAGGCGAACCCGGAATAGGAAAATCAACACTATTGGCGCAAATGACAGACGCGATTAATAAAAAGAAATATGGCAATATAATTTATATCAGCGGAGAAGAATCGCCTGTTCAAGTAAAGGATAGATTGGAAAGATTGCGATGTGATATTAAAGGCGTGCAATTTATCAGTGAAACCGATGTTGAAAAAATAATTCCGGCTATCCTTGATAACAAGCCCGCCGACGTTAAAGCTATGGCGGGCAAGCTTGTTTTAGTAGTAGTGGATTCAATCCAAACTATGTATTCGTCAGAAGTGCTGTCAGAGGCGGGCGGTATTAATCAAATAAGGGCTTGCACGATAAAATTTTTAGAATTAGCTAAAGAAAATAATATTGCAGTGATTTTGACCGGACACATAACCAAAGACGGCTCGGCTGCCGGACCAAAATCTTTAGAGCATATTGTTGACGCTGTTTTATATTTGGAAAGCCAGACAGGACACGATTACCGCATGCTTAGAGCGTCAAAAAATCGTTTTGGCTCAATTGATGAATTAGGCGTTTTTGAAATGACAGGACAAGGCTTTAAAGAAGTTAGCAATCCTTCCGCTGTTTTTTTGGATGATAAAATTCAAGCAATATCAGGATCGGTTGTCGGCGTGATTATGGAAGGCACGCGGCCGTTTTTAGTGGAAGTGCAAGCCTTGGTTACGAAAACGGTTTTTGGCTACCCGCAGCGCAAGTCGTCAGGGTTTGATTTAAATCGTTTGCAAGTTTTAACTTCTGTGCTAACAAAGCGCGCTAACATAAATTTAACCAATCAGGATGTAATCATAAATATAGCAGGAGGATTAAAAGTAAGCGACCCGAGTTTGGATTTGGCTGTTTGTCTGGCAATTTCATCCTCGCTTTTAAATCAGGTTGTTGACAGAAAAACGGTTGTAATCGGCGAAGTCGGTTTAGGCGGCGAGATCAGGAAAGTTGGAAAATTAAAAGAGCGTTTAAGAGAAGCGGAAAAGCTCGGCTTTAAAACCGCGCTTATTCCGGATACGGCGATTAGTTGTAAAAATTTGCAGATAATTAAGCAGAAGAAGTTGGATGAGATTGTTAGGAATTTTTTGTAAATATTCAGAAATGTGCTAGTATTGACAATAACTATTGAATTATGCCAAAATTCAATGATATAAATTTAATTAAGATAAAATATAGAATTATGAATAATTTATTAGATACAAAGACTTTAAGTTTTAATGAATTTATTGGAAATGGTAAAATATATAAAGTTCCTTTATTTCAAAGAGATTATTCTTGGGAAGAGGAAAATTGGGAAGATTTATGGAATGATATGAATTTTGCATGGAAAAATAAAAGTACTCATTATATGGGAGCTATAGTTTTGCAAGATAACGGTGATAAAGAGTTTTTGATAATAGATGGACAGCAGAGATTGGCAACATTGAGTATTTTTGTTTTGGCTGTTATAAAAAATTTACAAAATCTTGTAGATCAAAAAATTGACTCTAAGACAAATAAAGAAAGAATCGAAGTGATTTATAGAGATTTTTTGGGAAACAAAGACGCTGTTTCGTTAAAAGAGTCCAGTAAATTATTTTTAAATGAAAATAATGACAAATTTTATCAGCATTATCTTTTGCAGTCTAGGGAGCCAAATGTTTATAGAAAATTAAGTGATTCCCAAAAGTTGTTATGGGATTGTTTTAAGTATTTTGAAAAAAAACTTGAAAAAAATTTTAAAAATAAAAACGGGAAAGAAGTTACAAATTTTTTAACAAAATATGTTTCTGAGAATTTAATGTTTATACAGATTGTTGTTAAAAACGAGATTGACGCTTATACTGTTTTTGAAACATTAAATTCACGCGGAGTTGAATTAACAACAACCGATTTATTAAAAAATTTTTTATTTTCATTTGTCGCAAGCAGCGATGTGGATCTAGATAGAGTTAAGGAACAGTGGAAGAGTATTATTGATATTGTAAAGCTTAAAGAGTTTCCTGATTTTTTGCGTTATTTCTTAAATTCAAAATATCAGCTTGTAAGCAAAAGAGAGCTTTTTAAGAAAACAAAACGGCTTATTAAAAATCGCGAAGAAATGTTTAATCTTTTAGATGATTTGGAAAAATCAGCTGAGTTATATGTTGCTTTTGGAAACCCAAATGATGATTTTTGGAATGATAAAAAAATAGAAAGAAAATATATTTCCGAATTAAAGCTTTTTAATGTTAAATTATCAAAATCGGTTCTACTTTCAGCTTATGAAAAATTTAATCAGCAAGAATTTAGAAAATTATTGCGTGTTTGTTCTATTGTCTCTTTTAGATATAATAAAATAGGAGGACTTAATCCAAAGGTAATGGAGGTTGAATACAATAAAGCCGCGATCAAAATTTTTAATAATAAAATCAGAACAGCCAAAAATATTTTTAAAAATATAAAAAATGCTTTGTATGTTCCTGATGAAAATTTTAAAAATACATTTTCCACAAAAACAGTAAGCACAAGCGCGAATAAAAAATTAGTTCGTTATATTTTACTTGGTATTGAAAATAAGCTTTCCGGCACCGATTTAAATTATGAGGAAAATTCATCAACAATTGAACATATTTTACCGGAAAATCCATCGCTTGAATGGGAGGAATATTTTAACCAAGAAGATCAGGAAAAATATATTTATCGTTTGGGTAATTATGCTTTATTGAAAGATTTTGATAATAAAAAAGCGGATAATGATTTATTTAAGCATAAAAAGAAAATTTATTTAAATAGCGAGTATAAAATTTCCAATGAAATAAAAAACGAAGAATGGACACCGGATGTTTTGCAAAATAGACAAAAAAAATTAGCTAAAATCGCTTGTTCTGTTTGGCGTTTGGATTTTTAAATTTATTAATTTTACAAAATAAATAATGAAAATCGCGGACAGAATCATGGCGGAAAATTTATTGATGCCGATGGTAATGGCGTTTGTGACAATTTGTAAATTGTTTGTCAGTTAATGGCGGAAAAGAAAATATTCTTTTCCGCTTTTGCTAATTATATTTTCATGTTTAATACTTTCAACTGGTTCAATAAAACAAAAAACCCCGATTGCTCGGAGCTTGTTGTTGATTTTAGCATAATGCAAAAATCAAGCTTATCATCCATTGAATTAAAGTATAGCAAAAAAAGAGTATTTGTCAAGTTTTTAATTTATGGAATAACCTTTTTTTACCTAACCAAAACCGTATCCCCATCCCCAATATTTTTATTACCATCAACCACCACCTCATCGCCAAATTGCAACCCATCAATTATTTCAACCTCAGTTTCATTTAAAACTCCGGTGTTCACAATGATTTTTTTAGCGCTTTTTAATATTTGTCATTTTTTATGATGTTAGATTTTTAATTGTTTCTTAATATAAATATATTTTTTTGTTTTTGTAAATGGTTTAGTTTACTCAATATCAAACTTAATGTATAATTATAAATATAAAAAATAAATTTTTCAGATGAAAATAAAAATAAATCTTTCAGATAAAATATTATTTATTTTAGCGGGATTTGCCACGATTTTTGTTTTAACCGCGATTTTTGTGATTAAAGATTCTTTGCAGCAAGTTTTGGTTTTGGGCGCGGTTGTTTATTTATTTTCTTTTATAACAGCGTATTTAATAAGCTGGCGTTTTTCTAAAAAAATTGTTAAGCTTATTTATCATATAGAGGAGATGGCGGCCGGTAATTTAAGCAAGAAATTTACAATTACGGAAAAAGATGAAATCGGGCAGTTAAAAAACGCTTTAAATGAATTAGTATCTCGTTTGCAAACAGGCGTAGCGCAAGACGTAAGCAAGCACAAAGAGCTTAGCCGCGCGAAAACGGATTTTGTCGCCTTGGCTTCGCATCAATTAAGAACGCCTTTGTCAATAATTAAATGGTATGTGGATTTTTTAATCGCAGGAGATGCCGGCGATATCAGCGAAGAACAGAAAAAATATTTAAAAGAAGTTTATGTAAGCAATGAAAGATTGATTGAATTGGTAAATGCCTTGCTGGATGTATCGCGTATTGATGTTGGCACATTTTCCATTGAGCCGGAACCGACTGATATTATTAAAAAGGTTGATATGGCAATACAAAAATTTTTACCTGAAATTGATGAAAAGAATATTAAACTGGAAAAGATTTATGATGAATTGCCAATGATAAATTTGGATCCGCGCTTAACAAAAACTGTTTTTGAAAATTTAATTTCCAATTCCGTAAAATACGCGTCGAAAAAAGGGATAATAAGGATTGAAATAAAAAAAACCAAAACCAATATTTATATAAAAATTTCAGATAATGGCTGCGGAATACCAAGGGAGCAGCAGCCGCAGATTTTTACCAAGCTATTCAGGGCGG
>JAGLLI010000001.1 GCA_023140595.1 Candidatus Parcubacteria bacterium | reverse complement strand
GCCACATCTTTAAAAGTTATTTTATTTTTTTCATCTTTGGTGAATTCTTTGGCCTGCGACTGGCCAAACATCATTGCGCGTGAATTAGCGCCTTGCACGCCGCGCATCATTAAAAACACAAAAAGGCCGATTAATAAAAACGGCAATAAAAACGGCAAAAGCGTTGCAAGCCAATAATCAAAACCTTCTCCTTCTCTTACTTCAATATCTAATTTCGCAATTTTTTCTTTTTCCACGCCGAAATTATTTAATAATTCCGACAAAGACTCGCCTGTTTCCTTTTTTACAATTTCTTTTTTACCGTCTTTCAAATGCATCTCTATCTTTGTACCTTCAATAATGATTTTTTCAAGCTCATTATTGTTAATGCGAGAAATAAGCGTTCCAGTGCTAACTCTTTCTGATTCTTCTTTTGGCTCACCCATAAAATTAAAAAGCGCGATAATCAAAATAAATATTACAAAAAATATTCCAAAATTTTTAAATAAATTTTTCATATATTAATAAGATGGCTATATTGTTGTATTGCTTTATGTTTGCGACAACACAACAATTTAGCAATTTAACAATTAAATTAAATTACTTAATTTAGTATACAATATGTGTTTACAATTGGCAAATATTATGTTGTTGTTAAAAAAACCGCAAAGTTTATAATCTGCGGTTTTTATTTCAAAATTTTACAATTCTACTTCTTCACTTTTGTTTTTGCAATCTCATCAGAATAAGCCAGACCCAAACGATGGTCTTTTGGTTCTATTGAAACAATTTCAAAATTCATTTTCTCTCCTGCTTTAAATTTATCATTGATTTTTTCTTTAGGCGCAAGCCCTATTTGGCTGATGTGCGCCAGTCCGTGAATATCATCATCAAGCTTGATAAACAAACCGAACGGATTAATTTTAATAATAGTTCCTTTAGTGATTTGGCTGATTTTGTATTTCTCGCTAACGGCGTCCCAAGGGTCTTTAAGCAATTTTTTAGCGCTTAAAAATATTTTTGAATCTTTCAAACTGATTACTTCCGCTTTAATTATATCGCCGACTTTATAAAGCTCTGCCGGATTATCAATTCTCTGCCATGCCAACTCGGAAATATGAATAAGACCTTCCAAGCTTTCGCCAAAACTGATAAAAACGCCGAAATCTGTAATCGCTGTAATACTTCCGTCAACAACCGTGCCGACGCTATATTTAGAAATAATATCTTTTTGCTTTTCGCCCCAAGCGTCTTTTTCCGAAAAAATAATCTTATCTTCATGCTCATTTAAAGTCATTACTTTTACTTCAAATTCTTTGCCCGCGAAAGATCTTAATTTTTCTAAAATTTTGCCTTTGTCGCCGCCGTTAATTCTTGGATAATTTTCAGGAGCCAATTGCGAAACCGGCAAAAAACCGGAAATCTGGCGATATTTTACCAATAAACCGCCCTTATTGGCATCAGCCACTTTTACTTTAATTGTGTCTTTGCTTTCATGTGCCGTTCTAAGGCCTTCCCATGCCTTTTCCTGTCCTGCGTATTTAAAGGATAATTCCAATTCGCCGTTTTCATTTTCAGGCTCTAAAACAGTCGCCTCAACCGTATCGCCCGGCTTAAGCCCTGAATATTCTTCATCTTCTTCATATAATTCCGGACCGCGCACAACGCCTGTCATAATTCCGTCAATATCAAGTTTTACTTCCGCTTTTGAAGCGGAAATCACTTCTCCTTTAATTAAATCGCCTGCTTGCGGAGCTTTAAATTTGTGATCGTCTAATAATTTATCAAATTCATCACTGCTTAAATTATTATTTTTGTCTTTTTTTTCTTCAGACATAAAAAAACGCACTTTAACCTTTCTCTTATTTTGAGATAAAGTTCTCTAGCCACCTCTTTGGCTAAAATCAGCCAAATACTCACTAAAAATTTATTACAGGTGTTTATTTAATTTTGATTATGGTTTTATTATACAGGGTTTTTTGAAAAATGCAAGAGGAGATTTTTAAAAAATTTTTTTTAACATTAGCTAAAAATATTTTCTTATTTCTTCCTCAATAATTCTCTTGCGACTTTTCTGTCATCCCAAGCAATCTTTTCTCCATTGGCAACACA